>CAZKYJ010000155.1:0-8574 GCA_964556355.1 uncultured Verrucomicrobiales bacterium
TCGATCTGGCCGGCTATTACCTTTCTGACGACCCCACCGATCTTACGGGGTGGCAGTTTCCCCCCACGATTCTCGCTCCGGGTGCCTACCTCGTCGTCTTCGCGTCCGGCCAAGATCGCAAGACTCCCGGGAGTCCCTACCATACCGATTTCCGGCTCAGCAGCAGCGGTGGTTACATCGGCCTCGTCGCACCGGACGGGCTGACCGTCGTCAGTCAGTTTGCCGACTACCCGCGGCAGTATTCCGACGAGTCCTATGGTGTCGGGATCGCCGGGAACGTGGTCGAGACGAACCTGACCCCCATCGGCGGGTTCTCGTCGGCGAGCAACTATTCGAACGTGTTCCTCTCGGCAAGTTCCGCCAGCGACCAACAGCAGAGGAACAGTGCGGACTTCGTCATCGGAACCTCCATTTTCGCGCGCTACATGTGGTTCTCCGTAGCGGAGCGGCTCGCCTCATTGCCTCCGGGCCATTCCAGCGTCGTCTCCGCGACCCTCGCGTGGGGGGGCAAGGGGCAGGCCTCCCAGTCCGACGTAACCATGGTGGATTCCCAGTATGGAGTCTTCCCGGTTCCCGACGGTGCCCACGGGGCGACTACCATCCTCGGAGCGGGGTTCACCGAGTCGAGCCTTACCGATTATTACGCGGCGAATACGCCCGCCGCGGAAACCACCGTGCTTTCGGACGACCAACTGGACCAGGCCGTGGCCTGGGATGTTTCGCCACTCGTGCAGAACTGGATCGACGATCCCGCCGCCGCCCAGGTCGGTGAGTTCATGGTGCTGAACGAGAGCAGGCCGGTCTTCATGCGCTGGGACAGCGGGAACAGCAGTCCCAACCCGCAGGCCACCCTTGTCGTTCGCACGACCGACGCGACCAGCAGTGCCGAGATGCCCGTCTACCTGGCTGCCCCGACCCCCGGTTCGGGCAACAGCGGGGGGACCGAGCCCGGCCCGGTCATCACCGCGCTCAATCCGAACCCCGCCCAGCCGGTGCAGGGCGACATGCCCATCACCGCGCACGTCGCCGGGCGCGATAGCGCGGTTACATCCGTCACGATGTTCTACCGCTACCGCTACGGGGCGGAGGTCGCGGTTCCCATGGTCGATGACGGGAGCGGCGCCGACGCCGTCGCTGCCGACGCGATCTACACGGCCGTGATCCCCGCTTCGGTGGTCGTTCCCGGCGAGATGGTGCGCTGGCGTTTCGTCGCGGCACAGGCCGACGGGCTCACCACCAAAGAGCCGGCCTTCCGCAGCCCGACCGACTCCCAGGAGTATTTCGGGACCGTCGGATTCGATCCCGCAATCGAGACCAACCTGCCCGTCATCCACTGGTTCACCCAGAGTCCGAGCGGTGCCGACACCCTCACCGGATCCCGCGGCTCCGTCTACTACCTCGGCGAGTTTTACGACAACGTCTACTTCAACCGTCATGGTCAGTCCAGCGGCGGGTTCCCCAAGAAGAGCTACAACGTCGATTTCACCAAGAGCCAACGCTTCCGCTGGGATGAGACCGGCGAAGCCCCCCTGGTCAAAGACATCAACCTTCTCACTAACTGGGCGGACAAGAGCAAGGTGCGTCACGTCTTGGCCTACGAGATGATGGAGCGCGCCGGCGTGCTCTCGCATTTCGCCTTCACGGTGCGCGTCGAACAGAACGGCAGCTTTTTCAGCCTCGCCGACCTGGTGGAGGATGGCGATGACCGCTACCTCGACCGCGTGGGCCTCGACCCGGACGGCGTCCTCTACAAGATCTACGACCACCAGCTGCAGAACAACAATACCAACAACTCGGGCGTCGAGAAAAAGTCGCGCGATTGGGAGGACAACTCAGACCTGCAGAATATCGTCAACGGGCTCGGGCAGACCGGTGCGTTGGTACGGCGCTACGTCTACGACAACATCGATCTCCCGGCGACGGTGAATATGCTGGCGGTCAACGGCCTCATCCGGAACACCGACATGCACCGGAAGAACTGGTATCTCTACCGTGATTCCGACGGCACGGGCGAATGGCGGATGCTCCCGTGGGACCTCGACCTGAGCATGGGACGAAGGTGGAATTCCACCGACGTCTACTTCGACACCGCCCTCAACGAAACGGGCTTTATCGACTCTTCGGGCGGTATCCTGCTCGCGCAGTACATCTTCAACCAGCAGCAGGGGCGCGAGAATTTTTCCGACCTCAAGGAAATGGTCACCAGGCGCCTCCGGACCTTGTGCGATCTCTACCTCAACCCGCCCGGCACCCCGGCGGGCGAGCTCTTCCCCGAGGGGCGTGCCGACGCGCTCTTGGCACTCTACGACGACCCCGCGCTGGTCCCTTCGGACGCCCGGATGGACTTTACCAAATGGGGCTCTTGGCTCCACAGCGAACGCGGCGCCCAGGTGCCGTGGAACTACACCGGTCCGAAGGAGGAGGACGTGGAGGACATGGCGGAGGGGATCGCCCGGTTGAAGCAGTACTTCGCCGACCGGCGCGTCTGGATGTACGGTACGGGAATCAGCTCCGGGGGCATGGCACCGGTCGCCCAGGTCGCCGTTCCCGTCATCAACTTTGGAACGATCGAACACTCGCCGGCATCCGGGGATCAGGACGAGGAGTTCATCGAGCTCGTCAATCCAGGCTCCCAAGCTATCGACCTTTCGTTCTGGACCCTGGAGGAGGCGGTAAGGTTCACCTTCCCGGGAGGAACGGTGATCCCCTCCGGCAGGAGCCTCTATGTCACCCCCGACAAGAACGCCTTCCGCGCCCGGGCGACGAGCCCGAAGGGGAATGAGGGCCGGTTCGTCGTCGGGGGCTACAGCGGTAACCTTTCGAACCTCGGTGAGACTGTCCGGCTTCTCGACGCCAGCGGGACGGAGATCAGTGCGGAGACTTTCGTCGGATCGCCCTCCGACGTGCAGCTCTACCTTCGGGTCAGCGAACTGATGTATCACCCGGAGCCCGATGGCGACGCGGAGTTCATCGAGCTCGTGAACACCAGTGATTCGGTCACGCTCGACCTGACCGGCGTCACCTTCGTCGCCGGTATCGACTTCACCTTCACCGGGAGCGCGGTCACCAGCCTCGCCCCCGGCGGGCGCGTGCTCGTGGTTCGGAGCATCACCGCCTTCGAAGGCGCCTACGGAACGGGGCACGCGTCTCTCATCGCCGGAGAGTTCGCGAACGATTCGAAGCTGAGCAACAGCTCGGACACGATCGATTTGGAGGATGCCGGCGGGAACACGGTCTTCAAATTCGACTACGGCGACTCCGCGCCCTGGCCTGCGCAGGGCGATATCGGCTATAGTATCGTCCTCATCGACCCGGCCTCGAATCCCGATCCCGATATCGCCGGCAATTGGCGTGCGAGCACCTCCTTCGGCGGCAACCCGGGCCTGGCGGATTCGACCCTCTTCACCGGAGATCCCACCGCGGACACCGACGGCGACGGGATGCTCGATATCTTGGAGTTCTCCATGAGCGCCGGATCGGTGACCGGGGCGCCGCAACCGGAAGTCAGCGTCGAAACCCATGCGGTGGGCGGCGTTCCCGGCCGCTACCTGATCATGCGCTGCCTTCGCAATCTTTCGGTCGAGCACGTCCAGTTCTACGTCGACTCCGGCGGTGACCTCGCCTCGTGGTCGGGCGGCGCTGTCCTCATGGGATTCGAGAATCTCGGTGATGGCACCGCCACTGTCACCTACCGGTCGGTCTCGCCGGTCATGGCGGGGGCGGAAGAGTTCATGCGTGCCCGCGTGGTCTATACCGGACCGTAAGGAGGGCGCGAAATTTCATCGAGAATTCGGCGGCAATCCCGAGGATCTGCGGTTGGGTTTGTGCTGACCTATGAAAGCACTCACCCTCATCGCACCCAGCCAGTTCACCTACGGAGATTCACCCGAGCCCGAAGTCGGCAGCGGTGATGTCCTCATCCGCGTGGCCGCCTGTGGCATCTGTGGGAGCGATGTCCACGGAATGAACGGGAGCTCCGGGCGCCGCATCCCGCCACTCATCATGGGGCACGAGACTTCCGGTGTCATCGAGCGCGTCGGTTCCGCCGTGGAGGGCTGGAAGGCCGGCGACCGCGTAACCGTCGACTCGACGGTTTTCTGCGGCACGTGCCCCGCTTGCCAGAGCGGTCAGGTCAACCTCTGTCCGCAGCGCCGGGTTCTCGGTGTTTCGTGTGGCGACTATCGCCAGCATGGTGCCTTCGCCGAGTACCTCGCCGTCCCGGCGCATATTCTCTACCGGCTCCCGGAGGGGCTCAGCTACGACGAGGCATGCTTCGTCGAGCCGGTCGCGGTTGCGCTGCACGCGGTGGGGCGCGTTCCCGTGAAGGCGGGGGACACTGCCGTTGTCGTCGGCGCGGGCATCATCGGGCTGCTTGTGATGCAGGCCCTGAAGGTGGCGGGCGCGTCGCGGGTGGTGGCGGTTGATCTCGACGAGGGCCGGCTCGCCCTCGCGCGAGACCTCGGCGCCGACGAGGCGCTGGTCTCGGATGCCGAAACGGTCACCGCGCGCATCGGCGAAATCACCGGTGGCAAGGGAGCCGATATCGTCATGGAGGTCGTGGGGATCGCGCCGACGGTCGATCTCGCCATCCGCTGTGTCCGCCGGGGCGGATCGGTCGGACTGGTTGGCAATCTCGCTCCGAATGTCAACTTGCCCCTCCAGGCGGTCGTTACCGGGGAGATCGCCCTCTACGGTTCCTGCTCGTCGGCCGGTGAATATGATGATGCCCTGCGCCACATCGCGGGTGGTGCGATCAAGGTGCTTCCGCTCGTCAGTCGGGTCGCCGATCTCTCCGAAGGAGAGACCTGGTTTCAGAAGCTCGCGAAGGGCGACGAGGGACTCGTCAAGGTGATCCTCCACCCGCCGGGGAGCGACGCCGTGTGATCCGCCCGTCCCCGGAGCCCCAGGCGGGGCGGCGGGACGGCGAGCCGGAAACCACCGCAGGGCAACGCCTACCCTGCGACGAGTGCGGGATCGAGCCCGATGGTGCCATCGAGCGATGCCCGGTAATCCGGTGATGCGACGTGCTCGGCGACGGCACGGGCGCGCGCGAGGCGCTCCCGTACCCCTAGCCGCTTCAGCTCGGATTGGTAGTATGGCTTGGTGAGGAACTCTTCGAGGTTGGCCACGTGACGGTTCCAGAGGACGATGTCTGCCGCGGCTTTCGCGTCGAGGCGCGCCCGGTACCAATCCGAAGCGACCAGCGCCTCGCGCGTGAAGAGGTTGCGGATCTCGGGGCTGCTGATGGATCTGCCCCCGTACTCGCCGGTCGACATAATATGCAGCAGCGCGCGCAGCGGCGGGCACGCGAACTCGACGGATCCGTCGGCGAAGTAGTTGTCCGCAACCTTCTTATGGGTCTCGACGATGTTGTTGATACCGTCGGCGAACTCGTTGTGGGACTGGATCTCGGGCCTGAGCATCTCGTCGGTGAAGACGGTGTCCGGTGCGCTGAAGACCCGGCCGAAGAAAGTGGCGACAAAGCTTTCCGTGATCCGGTAGCCGAGCCGCGAACCGAGGATCGTCTGCCCGTCGTGTTCGAAATCGGGAACGGGCTCGAGGTAGCCGTTGGCGATGAGGTACTCGGGCTCCCGCTCGGGGATGAACATGCGCGCCCAGACTTCGGGGACGAGTAAGGAGATGTCGTGGGCGAATTCGAATTTCCGCCCGATGTAGCCGGCGGCGGTGCTGAAGCCCTGATAGCCGGTGAGGATGTAGGAGACCAGCGCCGCGTTCAGGTCGTGCACGGGAAGCAGGGCATTAAACGGGCCCTTGGTCAGCGCCCCCTCGCTGCCCGCGCCGGTGGTCGAAGGCGACTTGCCGGTCAGCGAGGCCACGAAATCCATGAACAGCTCCGGCAGCTCCTGGTAGTGGATCGGATTGAAGACGGCGAGCGGCCGGATCCCCGCCGCGGGGTTCGCGGGGTTGTTCCGCCGTCCCGGCAACACGCTGTTCACCGGCATCGGGACGGGGGCGTCGAGCGGGAGGCGCCGGAAGAGGCGTGCCCCGAGAGTTCCGAGATAGGTCGCCCGGGGGTTCTCCAGGTCGGGACGGGTTTGCAGGTAGCGGGGGTTCTTGGTGGCCTTGCCATCGACGATCCGCGGCTGGTGCGTGCTGATGACGTATTCGGGCGCCTCGGCGGCGGCGAAGTTCCGGATGGTCTTGCGCATCGGTCCGCTGAAGGCCTCGAAGCGGATGGTGTCGGCGAGCATGTCTTTGGCCGTGTGGCGGTCCAGCGGCTCGTAGTTCGAGAAGAAGGTGCCGTGGTGGGAGAAATCGATCTCGGTCTGCTTGTCGTAGCCACGGATCACCGCGTCGTCCGGGCGCTGGAAGAGGCGGTACTCGCAATTGGTCAGGAACTTTAGCGAAGGGTTTTTCACGTCCGGATGGATCCCGGGAACGGCGGCGTGGGGGACGACGGTCGATGCGGTGATGTCGTCCTCGGTCTGGATCTTGGCGGCGGGCGCGAAATCTTTGCGCAGCGAGAACGTGCGCCAGGTGCCGTCCTCGTCGAAGCCGACCCGGAGGTACTGCGAGGCGAGCCGCTGCCGGCGATAGATGAGGGGGTTGCCGGGCATCCCGTTGATGTGGTCGACGGAGAATCGCTCGCGCCAGTCCGCTCCCCAATCGGGCTTGTAAAGGCGTTTGATGAGGAAGACGAGGTCGCGCACCGGGCGGGGGACAGAATCGACCCAGGCGTTGTAGGCGTCGGTGTAGTTCGGGTTCGGGGTCAGGAGCCGGATGACGGACCCGAGCGATCGCTCGGTGCTGAGGAGCGGGCGGCTCGCTTTGCCCGGTTCGGCCGGGGTGGCATAGCGGTCGCCAAAATCGCGCTCGGTGATCGCCCACGCGGCGTCGAGGTCACTTTTCAGGTTCCCGACAATGACGGGCGCCGTGATCATCGCGTCGGCGATCGACTTTGATATTTCGGATTTCCCGCCGCCGGAGACGGTGCACGGCTTGTGGCAGAAGGTGCCCTCGGCGTTGGTGCCGACGAGGCGCCAACGCTGCTCTTTCGAAGGCTTGACCATACTGACCTTGTAGCCGGAAGGGAGGACGTAGGTAACCCCCGGCTGCAAGGGGATCTTCTGGTCGCCGCTGGCGTTCCTCCAGGAGACCGACTGGGAGTGGAGCTCGATATGGACGTCTTCGGGAACGTAGTAAATATCCGGGTAGTGAACGTCAATCCCATAGCCTTCCGGCTGGAGCACCATGTTGTCGCTGTAGCGCTTCAGGACGCCGGTAAACTGGTGGTCAACGGGGCGGTGCTCCCGGTAGTGGGAGAGATGGAAGTCCTCGCCATGGTCGAACGACGGGAAGGCGATGGCGCCGCCAGCATGTTCCTCCTCGCAGTTGCCCGCGAGGTTGGCCGCGAACGATATCTGGGTTTTGACCTCTTTCTTGCAGTAGCCGTAGTAGTTGTCCGCGATGAGGGTGACCACGGTGCCGCTGGCGTCACGGGCGGTGATCTTGAACGCACCGCCATCATTGTAGAGTTCGTCCTCGTGTCCGTAGCACATCCCCTCGCGCCTCTGGCGATCGGTCGCTTCGTCGACCGGAGGCAGCCCCAGGTCTTTCTTTTTCAGGGTGACCAGGTGGGGGGCGAGGATGACGCAGCCCGTATGGCCTGACCAGTGCTCGGAATCGAGCCGCGCGTCGTTCTCCGGTAGGTAGGGGTCGCCGGCATTGCCGAAGATGCTCTCCACAAAATCGAGGTTGGAGACGAGGTTCCCCGGGGCAAAAAACCGGATCTCCATCGATTTCTTCGAGGCCACACCGGGGATTTCCGGAGAGATGGTGGGACGGAGAAGGAGCGAGACGAACACGCGGGCGGGATCCGGGCTCGTGCCGGTGAAAGGGAGTACCATGAGATCGTCCGGGGGGGCGATGGCCGACGCGAGAAGGCGGGCGAACGTCGTTTTCGGGACGGCCTTCTTGTCCGCCGGGATCGGCAAGCCCCCCTCGCTGACGTGGAAAACCCCGGCCGTGGTTCGGCGGTCGGACTTCGGGTTGTGACAGACTCCCTGGTAGACGCGGTAGGAATTGAGGATCGAGGACGAGAAGGCGTCGCTGTCCGGCGGGAGCGAGAGCATCCGGCTGATACCGTGGCGCTCCAGCACCAGGGCCTCGGACGGGACGAGCGGGCGATCGCTGGAAAACGTTTCGGCAACGAGCTCATCTCCGAGGTAGCGGCGCAGGAAGGCGTCGATGGCGGTATCGGCCGGCGACAGATGGTCGGAAAGGAGCCGGGTCTGTTCCTGGAACTTCGCGAGTAGCGACCTCCCGAGGTCAAGGAACGGGTAGTCCGCCTCATCTCCGACGATGCTGTGTCCGCGGGCGGCCAACTTGAGGTTGACGAATTCCAAGAGCCTTCCGTGCTCGTGGGCACGGGATCGTTCCGAGCTCTCCGGCGAGAAGCCGATGGTGTCCTTGAGGTTTTTGGTCATGGGATGGCAGTAGCTTTGGCTAGGCGGACTCTTTGAGCAAGAACCGTGCGATCCCGGGCCGGCGAACTCCAGTAGCTCCCGCCAAAACCCGTGCGGAGACCCCGTTCCCCATGGTCGAGAACCCGCC
>CAZKYJ010000156.1:0-8571 GCA_964556355.1 uncultured Verrucomicrobiales bacterium
GGTGGATGGGTTTGTCGGGCGCGCGGGGATGGCGCGCTCCGGGAAAAGTGCGCAGCTCGTCTTCGTGAACCGTCGTCCGGTCGAGAACGGGATGCTGCACTACGGGCTGCGCGAAGGCTATCGGGGAGCCTTGGCCAAGGGGCAGTATCCGGTGACCTTCCTCTTCCTTGAAATGGATCCCCGCGAGGTCGATTTCAACGTCCATCCGGCCAAAAAAGAAGTGCGTTTCGTCAACGGGATCGCGGTTCGTGATGCCGTCGCGGAGGCGGTGGGGGCCGCGCTCGCCCCGAAGCCGGTGGCGTCCGTCCCGGAGGGGCGCAAATCCGAGGGAGCAAACGCTCGCGACACGCCTGCCACTGCCCCGATCGCGGATCGGGACGCGATCGAGACCGACCCACCGAAGCCGGTTCCGCGACCGGTTTTCGGAGGAAAGCCCGAGCAGAAATCTCTTGTTCCCGAGCGTGACCAGCACGCCCTGCGCACGGACTGGGCGGGGCCGGTGGGGGGACCCAAAGGCGGATCCGAGGGCGCACCGCCGCCAAAGGAGCCCGCGGCCCCGCAACCCCGTGCCGCGTCGTACCCCCGACAGCAGTACGATTTTCTCACGACCCTCGACGGTGGCGGGTTCGTCGTCCTCAAAGGCGAGGAGGGGCTCGTCCTCATGGATCAGCGCGCCGCCCACGAGCGCGTCCTCTACGAACGCCTCCGCCGCCAGCTGGGCGAGCGCGGGGTCGCCTCGCAGCGTCTGCTTATGCCGTTGACCCTCCAGCTTTCCCCGAAAGATTTCGCTTTCGTCCAGCTCAATCGCGACGCCATCCACAAGACGGGGGTCGGCATGGAGGCCTTCGGCACCAATACGGTCAAAATCGACAGCCTCCCGGCGCTCATGAAGCAGAAAGACCCCGCCACCTTTGTCGATGGCGTGATCCACGAACTGAAGCTGGCCAGCGATTCGATCTCGTCGGTCCGCCTCACCGATGACCACGTGGTGGCCGCGGTGTGCCGTCTCGCGGTCAGGCAGGGCGACCTCCTGCACGAGAGGGAACTCAAGGCCTTGCTGGCCGACCTTCTGGCCTGCGAGATGCCCTACTGCTGCCCGCAGGGGAAGCCGACCCTCGTCCAGATCTCGCACGCCGAGATCGCGCGGAAGTTCGGGCGCTGAGCGCGATCAGGGAATCCGGAACGGCTTGCCGGTGGTCGGATCGACGACGATTTCGCCCCGCGGATAACCTTCGGTGTTGATGACGTTGTTCGGTGGGTAGGGGCTGCGCACGCGGTCCCTGCCGACGGAGGTGCCGGTGGGGAAGTTTTCTCGCGGCGGGACGGGCTGCCGGTAGCCCTGGTTCCCCTGGTTGTAGGCGGGCGGGGGTGAATAGCTTGGGTACTGGGAGTAGGCCGGCTGCTGCTGCGGGGGATATGGTTGCTGCTCCCGGTAGTAGCGCTCCTCGTTGAAGCGCCGCGCGCGCTGCTCGTCGACCGCCGCCCCCCCGATCCCCCCGAGGATCGCGCCGATGACGCTGCCGATGACCGCGCCGCGGCCCCGGTTGTCGTCATCGATGGCGCGCCCGACCAGGGCGCCCGCCCCGGCACCGGCGAGGGTGCCGGTCTGGGCGGAGGTCTGGCACGACGGGGTCACCGCGGCCGAGAGTAGCGAGAATGCGGCGGCGAGTGAGGTGAGGGATTGTCGGGCGTTCATTGTCGAGTCGGGATACGTGCCCTCTTGGTCGGGCGGGGGCAACGGATTATTCATTCCGCCGTTACGCGCCCCGCCCGGGCAAAGCCGAACCTTGTTTTTTCCGCGTGCCCGGTTTAGGTGGGCGCACAGCAATACACATGACGATGAAAGCAATCATTTCGACGGTTCTGGCGATGGCGGTAGTGGCATTCTTCGGTGCCTGCGAGCGGCACGAGTGGAGCGAGACCCAAGCCCTCCACCATCACCATGGCGGAGACCATCACGAGGGTGATGGCGAGCACCACGGCGCGGACGAGCACCACGGAGACGACGGCGAGCACCACGGCGGTGACGACGGTCATGCGGAGGACAAGCACGATGCTGCCGAGGGCGATCATCCGTCGCCGGAGCACGCGGAGCCGGCGGAAGCCGCGCCGGAAGCGGAGGCCGGAGCCGAGGTCGAGGCCGATCAGTAGCGGCGCTCTCCGTCCTGTGCTCGGTGCGAGGGCTGGCTTCGCCCCCCGCGGGACATCGAGGAGGCAGCGGCCGACGGGGCACTATTCTGGTGGTCGCCGCCCTGGTGCCACGGCGGCGAGCCGGAGGGCTTGCCTCCTGAAGCACCGTCTCAATCGAGCGCCCGGAGCACGACGCACGAGTTGATCCCGCCGAAGCCGAAGGCGTTCGTCAAAACGGTCGTCACCTTCTGCTCGCGCCCGTGGTTGGGGACGAGGTCGAAGTGCTCGAATCCCTCGTCGGGGCTGTCGAGGTGGAGGGTCGGAGGAAGCCAGTCGTTTTGGATGGCGAGCAGGCACGCGGCGATCTCCATGCCACCGGTGGCCCCGAGCGGATGCCCGGTGTAGGCCTTGGTGCCCGAGATGGCGATTTCGGTGGCGCGGGAACCGAACACTTCGGCGATGCTCCGGAGCTCGTTGACATCATTGAGCTGGGTGGCGCTGGCGTGGGCGCTGATGTAGTCGATGGCGCTGCCATCGACCTCGGCGTCGGCGAGGGCGAGGCGCATGGCGGAACGGAGGGGATCGCCGCTGGGATGTGGGGTCGTCATGTGGTAGGCCTCGTTGTTCTGGGAATAACCCAAGACCTCGGCGTAGATGCGGGCGCCGCGCGCCTTCGCGTGCTCCAGCTCCTCGACGACAAAGGTGGCGGCCCCCTCGCCCATGACGAAGCCGCTGCGTCCGCGGTCGAACGGGCGGCAGGCGTGACCCGCGGGCTCGCCGACGAAGCGGCTCATGGTGTGGATGTTGTCGAATGCACAATAGGTGAGGGGGGCGAGCGGTGCCTCCGCGGACCCGGAAACCACGACGTCCGCACGGCCCGTGCGGATCCAGGTGAGGGCGTCGCCCAGCGCGACGTTGGCGCTGGCGCAAGAGTTCGAGTTGGTCGTGCCAGGACCTTGCAGCCCGTAGTCGATGGCGATGTTCGAGTGGGCAGCCCCGCCGAAAACCTGCAGCGCCAGCGCCTTCGTCACCCCTTTCGGCCCCCGATCGAGGAACTTGCCGTGCTCGGATTCCGCATTGGCGATGCCCCCGAGCGCGGTGCCGAAGCTGACGCCCGCGTCGGAGCGGGGACGGTCGGGCGAAAACCCGATCCCGCTGTCCTCGATCGCGAGCCGCGCGGAGGCGACGGCGAGTTGTGAGTAGCGATCGAGCCGCTTCAGGCGGTGGGGCGGGAAGTACGTCCCGGGGTCGAAATCGGCCACCTCGGCGGCCGATTTGGCATGGAACGGCGAAGTGTCGAACCGGGTGAGCCGCCCGATGGCGCTCCTCTCGGCCAGGAGCCCGTGCCAGAAGTGGTCAACGCCCGTCCCGATCGCAGTGATCGGGCCGATCCCGGTGATGACGGCTCGGCGGGAAAAGTCGGAGCGCGCCATCTAGTTCGCTGCCTCCCGCGGATTCGCTCCCGCGTCGCCCCGGGCTCCGGCTTCGGATTCAGCCTCGAGGATGCGCTTGAAAGTGGCGAGCGTTTTCGTGGCCACCGGCTCGATGAACCCATGGGCGATAATCGGTTCGGCCAAGGCGGCGAGCGCTGGGATCCGGAACTTCATGTCGTGGGAAATCGTCACCTTGACGGCACCGTCGGGCTGCGGTTCGTACTTCCACACGACGACCATCCCTTTGGTGAAGGCGCGGAGGTGGGTGAAGTGAACCTCCATGAGGTCCGGCTTCACCTCGTGGATCGAGTGCCAAGAGATGGGGATCACCCCGCGGTAGCACGCCATCTTGACGCGGCTCCGCAAGCCGTCCTCCGAGCGCTCGAGAAAGTCGATGGCGCGGTAGTGGGGGAGCATGGGCACCCAGTTATCGAGGTTCGAGGTAATGGTGAAAATACGCTCGCGTGGGGCGTGGATCAGGATCGAGTTGGCGGAGTGCACGGGAAGGGGAGGCTAACCTTTAAAGACGATGAATTTCCGGCAGACGAAGTTCACGAGGGTCGAGGTGATGATGAGGCCGATCTGGGCAAAGTGGGGGTGGAGTCCATAGCGGGTGAGGATCGGGCCACCGAAGAGTCCGACGAGGAAGCTGAACAACGAGATGGCCGTAAAGATAAGGAACTCGCGCCAGCGGGAGTGGCGCCCGCCGTGGAAGACCCAGAGGGCGTTGGTGGCGTAGGCCACCACGTTGCCCGCCGGGAAGGCGAGCAGGTTGGCCATGATCTGGTAGTTCGACTTCTCGGTGTCGGTAAGCGATGCCGCCCCCTCTCCGACGAACGGCAGGACGGTGTAGCCGAGGACGTAGGCGGTGGCGTTGTGCGCGACCACCGCCGCCACCCCACACATCCCGTATTTCGCGAACTGGATGAGCGGGTGCGCATCGCGGCTATTTACGTAGGCGAGAATCTCGCGGGTGCTGTTGCCACGCACGAAGGCGAAAGCGTCTTTGACAAGGGCGAGCATGGGTCGGCTACGCGGCGTCCGCCAGGGTGGTCGGGAACTTTTTGCGCCACTCGACGAGCGCGCCGGCGATGGCTTTGCTGCGCCGGCTCGGGCTGATCTCCCAGACCACCGGGCAGCCGATGGGCAGAAGCGGGATGAGCGTCTTGTAATCGACCGATCCCTGGAACGGGACCCGGTGGTCCTTGGCCGGCCAGACGACGTCGTGGAGGTGGCATCCGACGAGGCGGGGCGACATCTTCTCCAGCCACTGGGCGTGGTCGAGAAGCGAGAGGTTGGCCTTGCGCTGGACGTGACCGAAATCGTGCCAGTAGCCGACCCACGGGTTGTCGGTGAAACCGTCGAGGAGGCCGACCATCTCCCGCTCGCTCGGCACCTGCTCGTAGTGGCTGCGGCTCTCGACCGCGAGCTTCACCTGCGCCTCGGCGGCGACTTGGGCGATCTCCTCCAGCGCCTCCCGTGCCCGGCGCAGGTAGAGGGCGGCTTTCTTTTCGCGGGTCTGGATCGCCTTGAGCTTGAGGGCGACGTAGTCGCGGTCATTGATTTTCCCGGCGTGAACGAGCTGTTCGAGCTCGTGGGTGAAGTGGGGGATCGGCACGCTGCCCATGTGCAGGACGACGTACTTCGCCTCCAGCTTCTGGGCCATCTCGATGGTTTTGAGCGTCAGGGAAAGCGCGCGCTCGCGGTCGTAGGAGCGGTGGGAGGTGAACTCGTAGGCGTCGGGGGCATCGATCATCAGCTCGACCGGCGAGGGGCAGAAATTGTGGACGCCGGCGATGCGCACCCTCCCGGAAGCGTGTGCCTCCTGGATCCCCGGGAGAAGGGAGACCTTGAGGCCGTGGCTGACCTCGATGGTGTCGAAGCCCAGCCCGAGAATCTCGTCCACGAGCGTCCCACCGTCCGAGTGGCGGGAGCTGTTCCAGCAGGTGGAGAAGGCGAGCATGGGGCGCCATCTCTAGGCGCGACGGGGCGGTTTCGCAAGGGGCAAGGGCGATGTAGGATGGGGGATGCTCCGCTCGCTCCTGCTCCTGGTTTTTGCACTCGCTCCGGCCGTCGCGGGGGATCCGCCCCCCGGCATCGGAGAGAAGGCGCCCGGCTGGGCGGTCGAAAGCTGGGTCAACTGCGAGCCCGTCACGCTGGCGGACCTTGACGGTCAGGTCGTGCTCGTGCGTTTCTGGACGGCCCCGAGCTGTCCCTACTGCCGCAATTCCGCGCCCGCGCTCGCCCATTTTGCCAAGGCGTATCGGGACGACGGTCTCCGCGTCGTGGCGCTCTACCATCACAAGGCGCCCTCGCCGCTCGACCCGGCGCAGGTCGCGGACTGGGCGAAGGAATACGGGTTCACGTTTCCGGTGGGTATCGACGCCGGTTGGAGAACGCTGCGCCGCTGGTGGCTCGACCGACCAGGCAATGATGCGGCGTGGACGAGCGTGTCGTTCCTCATCGACCGGAAGGGCATCATCCGCCACATCCATCCGGGCGGGCAATACGTCAAGGGCGACGATGACTACGCGGCGATGGAGGCCGCGATCAAGAAGTGGACCGCCGAGTGACCGGGTTTTGTTGCGCCCCCTCCCGCCGCAGGGCGCGCAACGGGCGGAGGATGGTGTCGTCGCCCTCGGACTTGATCGTGCAGACGATGGCCATGAGTTCGCCCAGCCGCCCGTTCGGGAATCCGCCCTTGCCCGCGAACCAGAGGAGATACTCCAGGGGCAGCTCGTCGATGGGGACGCCCTGGTACTTGCCAAATGGCATGGTGTAGCGCGCGAGATCGGCGAAAAACCGCGCGGTCTCCTCCCGGTCGGTCAGGTCGGGGGTCATCGCGAAAGCGTTGGGTATTCGCTGAGCTGGGCGAGCCGGATGCCGTAGGTCTCGGCGATATCGTCGGCGTCCGAACCCGGGTAGTCGTCGCGGTAGTAGATGTCCTCGACACCGTAGGCGCAAAGCATCTGCATGCAGCTGGTGCACGGTTTCGCCGTGCAGGCGACGAGTCGCGCCGAGCCGCGGGTGAAAAGCGAGCACAGGTTCACCTCGGCGTGAAGCATGTATTTCTGCCGGGCATCGCGGTCGTCCCAGAACCCCTCCGGGGCGTCGAACCCGGGGGCCAGACCGTTGTAGGCGGTGCCGATCACGCGGTTCGCATGGTCGATGGCCACGGCGCCCACGCGGCGGAACGGATCCTCGGATCTCAATGAGGCGACGTGGGCGAGAGCCATGGCATATTCGGGAATGGCGATGCGGCCAGGTGATGAAGGAGGGGTGGATGGAGAGTCCGGCATGGGTCGGGGCGCGTTGACTATGGGAGCGCGGGTGATGCCGCAGAACTAAACGGATGAGACGAGGAACAAAAGCACTGATTTGCGTGGCGGGACTACTGGTGCCGGGGCTGGGATCCGCGACCGGCGAAGCGACCGAAGCGACCGAAGCGGAGACTCCCGCGCACGACCCGCTGCAGGCGGCGCTGAAAGTGGAAGCAGAAAGTGCCGGCGGCGCCGTGCTGGAGTTCTACCAAGATCGCGGCTTTTCGTCTGCATGGGAGGTCATGGTGCGTCGTGACGCCCTCAACCAGGCGACATGGGATACCGGTTCGGAGGGGATCTCGCGCACCCAGATGGACATCCGCAGCTTCCGTGACCGGCTCAAGAGCCATCCCGGAAACGATCCCGCTGCCGTGGCCGCTCGCGATGTCGCCACCACCCGGTTCGCCCTCCGCTACATCGGGTGGATGCGTCACGGCATCGTCAACCCCGTCGATCTTCATCCGAAGTGGCAGGCGATCGCCCTGGACCAGGATGATGTCGGGTTCTTGGCCGCCGCTCTCGCCAAGCCCCCCGGCGAGTTCGCCACCGAACTGGCCAAAGCGATCCGCAACGATCCCACGACCGAGGCGCTCCGCACGGCGCTCCGCCGCTACGAAGCCATCGAGGCCGAGGGGGGCTGGCAGCGTATCGCCGAACCGGAGGAGGCGGTCGAGCCGGGCGCACCCTACGCCGAGGTCGCCCAGCTGCGCGCACGGCTGCAGGTCGAGGGCGACCTCGCCGCCGACGCCGTCCCGGCCCGCGTGGAACGGGATCCCGAATCCCGTGAGGCCATCTACGATGAAGAGACCGCCGAGGGGCTACGGGCGTTTCAAATCCGCCACGGCATCGAACCCGACGGCATCCTCGGGCCGGAAACGGTCGGCGAGTTGAACATCCCGGTGACCGCCCGCGTTCGCGCGCTCATCGTCAATCTGGAGCGCCTCCGTTGGATGCCGCTGGCGATGCCCGAGCGCTGCGTCGTCGTGAACATCCCCCGGTCGAAGCTGACCGCCTACTCGGGCGGTGCGGTCGCCACCACCATGCGCGTCATCGTCGGCGAGAAGGAGGATGGGCGCCACACTCCGGTTTTTCACAGCGATATCGAATATCTCATATTCCGGCCCTACTGGAACATCCCGGTGGGCATCGCGCGGGAGGAGATCGTCCCCAATCAGCGCGTTGACCCCGGCTATTTCTCCCGCAACAACTACGAGATCGTCCCTGGCTACGGGAGCGGGTCGCGCGCCGCCCTGCCTGCCACCGGGGGCAACCTGTCGGCCGCCGCCGCCGGTAGCCTTTTCGTGCGCCAACGCCCCGGCGATGGGAATGCCCTCGGGCTTATCAAATTCATCTTCCCCAACGATTCCGCCGTGTATCTCCACGACACCTCGGCCCGGTCACTCTTCCAACGGACCGATCGCGATTTCAGCCATGGGTGCGTCCGCGTCGAGCACCCCGAAGAACTTGGAGCGTGGGCGCTCGAGGACAACGGCATCTGGCCAGCCGTCGCCGTCCGCCAGAAAATGAACGACGAAACCGTCCACAGCGAGCAGGTCAACCTGAAGCATCCACTCCCAGTCTACCTCGTCTACTGGACGGCTTCCGTAGGCACGGACGGGCTCGTCTATTTCGACCAAGACATTTACGACCACGACTTCAAAACGGCACAGGCCATGGGGATGTAACCG
>CAZKYJ010000157.1:0-647 GCA_964556355.1 uncultured Verrucomicrobiales bacterium
ACCATGGCGAGCCCAATGGAGGGAATACCCAGAAAGATGAGGTATCCGCTGCCTCTCGAAGCCAAATTAAGCCCGTGACCAACTCCGGCGACACCGGCTGCGAACACCACCGGGCCGAGCAGGATCAGGCCACGCGCCACCGCCTTGCGCTTTCGTAGTGATCCGGGATGATGATTGATCAGAACCGCGTCCAGATGCTCCGCAACCGCCACGACATCCTCGTCGCCGTAACTGTATGTTCGAGATCCGTGCAAAAACCTCACGACGGCTGATTTGTTGAGACTGAAAAAGCTGGGGATCCTGATATTCAGAAGTCCGGCTTCCGACTCGATGGCCGACACGTGAACACCCTGCTCATCCGATAGGTCGAACCCCTTGTGGGAAAGGACAATCGTGAACTCCTAGTTTCTCGTAGCTGGATCGTTGCTTACGATCTTCATCTTGCGAAATCACTCCTATCCCACCGGCTGAACCAGCACGAACGGTGAAACCACCAATGCCCGAAACCGGGCCCCCGACTCCTCCCAGTACTTCGCGTGCGGCTCGGACGGTTTGAGAACGTCGCCCGATTTCATCCACGCTTTGACCGCTTCGGAGTCATCGTCGGTGATCGCCCGTCCCACTGCGGTGATCTCTACCCCAGGATC
>CAZKYJ010000157.1:657-3203 GCA_964556355.1 uncultured Verrucomicrobiales bacterium
ACATACAACAGCGCGCCGCTTTCGAAGTGGGGTTTGAGATAGCTCCAATCGACCTCGCCCGTGTACTTCTCGAGCTTCTCCTCGGTCGACGATGTATCGTCACCGATCATTCCGTAGCGCATGCCGCCGCCTTCTTCGCTGGGTAAGATCATGACTCATTGAGCACGGCAAACGCCGCTTCGGGATCTCCCAACTCGATACCGAAGAGTTCGGAAAGCTCGTCGGGTCGCAAAATCGCGGCACCCCCTGACGCCCGCGCTGTCGTAAGCGCCGCCGCGCCTTTCCCCGCCGCTGAAACCAACTCGGAAGCATCGATCCCCCGCAACGTGAAGAGTAACTCGGGTAACTCGTCGAACCGGAGGCCGACGCCGTAGAGCACGGCGGCGGCGTGCTTGCACAGACCCGCCCAATCGGGACAGCTACAGTTGATCTGAATCTCTTTCGGGCTGGGAAAGAGCCCCTTATCCTTGTCGGTGACCGCCGCCATGACCCCGGTGCCGAGCTTCCCTCCTAACAGATCCACCAGATTGCCGACCTCGCCCGCGAGCGACTTTTTGAGCTTTCGCCATCTGGTTAGGGCGACCGGGGCGATGGTGATCTCCACCTCGTAGAGTCCGGTCCCCGCGACGTAGGCAAAAATGTAGCCCTCCGAAATATCGAGGTCGTAGACGTTCCCGGCGCGAAGGTAGGATCGCCCGCGAGGCAGCCGGGTCTCGTAGTCGCTGTACGCTTCCAGATTGTGGCACCAGGCCTGACCCCAAAAGCTGTGGGCGGGAACGCCCCGTGACGACGCGCCCTCCACCGGAACGAAGGGCTCGCCTTTCTTCCGGCGCTTGACGATCTCGCGCGCGACAGCCTCTTTATCCTCGCCCGCGTTCTGGTAGTAGTACCACGACACTGGCGGAAACTAGCAGCCCTCCGCCATTCCGCCAACTGCCGCCGTCCACTCCGACCGGGAGCCCACTCGCCGCGCCCCGGTAAAATGGCACACGTGGGACATCAAGACGCTACCCTGATGTTGACCTACGATCGAGCAACTCCCCAGCCGCTCCCGGAAAGATGCTCCGGCCCCGCGTTCCACGGATGAACCGCGCCACGGGCAGGGGTCGGCGTCCTCTCCGGTGGTGACGTCGGACCCGCGGGGAACACGCTTTCTGGCCACGTCTATCCTCCGCGGAACTCGGAGGTCGCGCCCGATCTATCTCCGATGTTGGCTCCCCGAATGGCGGACGGAAAAGACGGGCAGCGGAGCCGGCAAGCGGGTTAGTTGGTGAGTCGGAAGAACCGTTGGCGATCGCCGCTGCTGACGGGAATCCCCGCGATGAGGTCTGCACCAGTGAAGCTTTGCGGGGCACCGAAGGAACCGTCCGCGAGCGCGGTCGAACTCTGGATCTTGTAGGTCGCCGACGGGTCGAGGCCGGTGCCGGTGAGACGGAAGGTTCCTGCCCCCGCGCCCCGGAGGGTCAGCTGGACATCTTCTAGCGATGGAACCGGATCGACGGTGGGGGTCGTGCCGCCCGCCCCTACCGAGGGGAAGATGGCACCGTTGATCCCGGGGACTCGGCCGAAGCCTGCGCCGCTGGAGGAGTCGATACGGTAGGTCTGGCCGGTCGGGAGATCGGCTGCGGTGGTGAATGCGCCGCCCGTGCGGACCTGGCGAGAGAGCGAGAAGATGAGGCTGCTGCCATCGGCCGACCAGTCGAGACCGGCGGGATAGAAGCCGAGGTCGAAGGAGACGTCCGGCACGACGACCTGGAAGCAGGCGAGGCCGGCTCCCGACGGCAAAATGGCCGGGTAGATGTGGACGTCCGAGCTCGGATTGGCACCGAAAACAGTGGCATCCGGCGATGAGAACGACACGAGATCGCCGCGAGAAACCCAGGGGAAATAGTGCTCAGTCCGGCCGGTATTGATCCGGTTCACCTGGCCGTCCCGCTGCTGGAATAAGAGGCCGACGCCGGTACACCACTGATTGGCACAGGGGCGGCGAAATATAGCTGGGCGTGCGATTGACCGGCAAATAGCCCCATCAGGACAAGGGAAAGCGGGATTGTCTTCGACTTCATTGGTCGCTGGGAGGCCATCGGATGAGCGAGCACTTGCGAGCTGGATGGTTCGGGCTGGCTGCTCTGCCGAAATCGACCAGGTGATTACCTGGACCAGACCACGTTCGGGGGTGCAGGGTTTTCTGGAGGCAAAGTCCCATCGGCACCAATATCGCCATCCTTGGTGGGGAAAGCGGGCTGGCGCCTTGGCTACACTAGGATCTTCGGCCCCGAGCTGTGGCGGCTCGGCAAGAATCGCACGCCAGAGAAACCGCATGCGTGACGTCTCGCCCCGCTAGAAGACGGCGGCGTCGAGATCGAGGGAGACGAACTCGAGCAACTCGTCGGAGCCCATCTGGGTGAGGAGCTTCTCGGTACCGGCCGAGAGAATCTCATCGGCCAGGGCACGTTTCTCGGTGATGAGGGCGTCGATCTTTTCCTCGACCGTACCCGGGCAGACGAATTTGTGGACGAGGACATTGCGTTTCTGCCCGATACGGT
>CAZKYJ010000157.1:3213-8565 GCA_964556355.1 uncultured Verrucomicrobiales bacterium
CGGAAGGCGCGGTCGGTGGCCTGGTTTTCGACGGCGGGGTTCCACCAGCGGTCGAAGTGGACGACATGGGAGGCGGCGGTGAGGTTGAGGCCGGTGCCGCCCGCCTTGAGGCTGATCACGAAAAATGGGGGGCCGGACTCGTCTTGGAACTGGTCGACGAGGCTCTGCCGCCGCCTCACCGGCGTGCCCCCGTGAAGGATCAGGCCGGGGCGGTTGAACACGGATCCGAGATAGTCGGAGAGCGGGCCCGTCATTTCGCGGAACTGCGTGAACACGAGTACCTTCTCCCCCCGGGCGGCGAACTCTTCGGCCAGGGAACCGAGGCGGCGGAACTTTCCCGATTCAGTCTCGATGAAATTTCCCGAGCCCGTCCAGAGTGCCGGGTGATCGCAGATCTGTTTAAAGCGCATCAGATAGCCCAAAATGAGTCCCGAGCGCTGGAAACCGTCGATCTTCGGGTCGGCAAGATCCTTGGCCAGCTGCCTGACCGAGCGCTGGTAGAGCGTGGCCTGCTGCTTGGTGAGTGCGGTGTCCGCGCGGAGCTCGGTCTTGTCGGGGAGATCGGCGACGATGGTGCGGTCGGACTTGAGACGGCGCAAGATGTAGGGCCCGACGAGGCGGCGGAGCGGCGCGTAGCCGGATCCGCCCTCGCGAGCCATCGTTTTGGTCGCCTCCGCGAAACGGGAGGCGGTGCCGAGGAGGCCGGGGTTGAGAAAGTCGAGGAGGCTCCAGAGATCGCCCGCGCTGTTCTCGATCGGTGTGCCCGTCAGCGCCAGGCGGACGGTCGAGTTCAGCGCTTTGACCTTCCGGGTCTGTCCCGAGCGCGGGTTCTTGATCGCCTGGGCTTCGTCGAGCACGACGAGCCCCCATGCGGCGTCCGCCACGGCGCCGAGGCGACCGAGCATCGAGTAGGTGGTGACGACGGCGTCGTAGTCCTCCGGCGCGAACGCAGCCAGCGCGTCTCCAGGTGTCTGGGAACGGTGGGCATAGAAGACGGTTAGGGTGGGTGCGAATTTCGCGAACTCGGCGCGCCAGTTCCCAATGAGCGAGGCGGGGACGACGAGTAAGCTGGGTGCCGACTTCTTGCGAGACTCTTTGATCTTGGCGAGAAGGGCGATCACTTGGACCGTCTTGCCGAGGCCCATGTCATCGGCGAGGCAGGCACCGAGACCGAGGGTGTGAAAAAGGTGAAGCCAGCGGAAACCGTCGACCTGGTAGCGGCGAAGGTCGGCGCGGAGGAGTGACTTGTCCGGAAGTGCGGTGGACTCGGAGGACGGGTCGCGCATCCGCTCGAGCAACTCGCGGAGACGGCCCCCGGCGGTGACCTGTGCCCAGTCTCCCCCACCCTCGTAGGCGGGGTCGAGCGGGTCGTTCCCCGCCCCCAGCTCACGCAGGCCGGCGAGCATGCGCATGCCCTCGAGGAAGCCGACGCCGGAGCCATCGGCAGCAGCCTCGGCGAGGCGCCAGTGCTCGAGAACCTCTTGGAGCTTCGCTTTGTCCACCTGCACCCACCGGCCTTTGATGCTGACGAGACCGCCTTCGGAATCGAGGATCTTTTGCCACTCGTCGGGGGTGAGTTCGACGCCTTGGAGGGCGACGCTGACCTTGAATGACAGGAGGGCACCGAAGCCGAGTTTGCTGCGCTCCCCGGCGTCGAGCTGGACGTTGACGGTCGGCCTGGGGGGGGCCTTGCCCTGCCACCAATCGGGGACTTTGACGACGACGCCCGCTGCCTCGATTTCGGGAACCGCCTCAATAAAACGGTAGGCGTCTGCGGGTTTCCACGCGAGGGCTTGAAAGAGCTGCCTCGAGTCGAGGAGTTCCTTGGCGAAGGGGCTGATGGCCGCGGCGTTCTGCACGGGCTTCAGGAGTGTCTGGAGGAGCCGGGTGTTCTTCTTGCCGGCACTCTCGGTGATCGCCCGGCCGAGAGGCACGTACTGGAGCCGACCGCCGCTGCCGATGCGCTCGGTGTAGGTGGCGAGGAAGGCGAACGGATAATCCTCGTTCCGCTTGTTTTCGGCGAGGTGAAAAGTGACCCGCCCGACGAGGTTCCAGAGCGGGTTGCGCTTCTTGAGCCAACCGGCGAGGCCGTCGGCATCGGCGGCGGCGCCCTCGGCGGCGGTGGTGTCCATCGCGTCCCAAGCGGCGGCGAGAACGCCGGCGCTGAGGTACTCCATCCCGGTGGCGGGCGGCGCTTTCGCCAGCCACGCCGCGAGCGTCGGCTCGTCGGGAAGCGGAGCAGGTTCCTCTCCGCCGTCGGCCGCTTCGGGGGGGGCTTGGCAGAGGGTGGTGAGGTAGTGGTGGGCGTAGGATCGCCAGTAGGTCAGCGCCGGAGGGAACGATTCGTCCGCCGCATCGGTGGCCAAAGCGAGGAGGCCATCGCCGGACGACCGCCGGAACGCACTTAGAATCTTTTTAGGGAGCCCGTCGGGCGCGACGAGGTGGCCGCTGGGAAGAAGGTGGAGATCGTGGAAAGTGGGCGGTGGGCTGCTCATGGCCGGTGGCGGGAGTGTCGCCCCGCTGGGCGCGCTGTCCAAACCGGCGACCGGGCAGGCCCGGTGTAGAATCCACGTTGCGAGGGCGGACGCCGACCCGGATTGGGAAAGCGACCCACCCCGGCTAAGGGAATCGTTGACCGCGCACCGGTGGATTATTTTCTAAGGATTGCAAGGGTTCGCGAAATATGAGAAGTCGTCATTAGCAAACGCCGAAACCTGCTCTCATGAAACCACGATACCCCCACCGTGGCGCCGCTCTCGTCGCGCTCACCGCCACCCTAATGCACGGCGCCGCCCGTGCCGACTACTACGAGGACTTCCTCCGCTCGTCGCGCCCCCTAGCCTACTTCGCGCTCAACGATGACCCCGGAGATCCCAACGCGGTTGCCAGCGTCGACAACACGGGTTCCGGCGTCAACCCCGACGCCGACTACAACGTGGGTATCAGCCAGTTCCAATCGGCGACCCTCCCGGGCGGAGCAGACGACCTGAGCAGCACCGGTGGATTCCTTGGCTTTGACGCCAGCAACGTCTGGCTCAGCTTCGATGGCACGGCCGACGCCCACATCGACAACCTCCTCGTCCGTGCGTCGGGCGGCACCGGCGGCATGTCCGACGGACGCGGTTCCGTCTCCTTCTGGATCAACGTCGGCAGCTTCGCGCCTGCCACTCCGCAGATCCTCTACTACGGAACCAACGAAACCGGGGGCGACGGCTTCGGTGGCCAGAACGAGCTGCATCTCGATGTGACCACAGCGGGCACCCTCGAGTTCTTTAACCGCATCAATGGCGTCAACCGCACGCTGAACAGCGGCAATACCTACACCGATGGCGCCTGGCACCACGTCGCAGCCACCTGGGATATCGGCTCCAATACGATGGTGCTCTACATCGACGGCGGCAGCGCCGCCGGTGGCGAAACGCTCACCACCGACATGAACGGCTCGACCGAGAACCTCCCGTTCAGCAGCACCCACCGGTTCGGTCGCCCGGCCGGAACCTCGCGCACGTTCAGCGGTCGCGCTGACGCCCTCGCGCTCTGGGACCGGCCGCTCACCGCCAACGAGGTGCGCGGGCAGTTTCTCGCCGGCACCAGCGGCGATCTCGATTCCGAGCCCGACAACCTTCCCGATGCCTACGAGATCGCCTTCTTCGGTGACATCGCGACCCAGGCGGACACCGATGACAGCGACTCCGACAATCTCAGCAACGCCGAGGAGCTGATCCGCGGCACGTTCCCGAACGACAACGACACCGACGACGACGCCTACCTCGATGACGTGGAAGACGGCGGCGGCGCCTTTCTCGGTGTCACCATGACGGGCTCGAGCCCGTTTCTCCCGGACAGCGATTTCGATGGGCTCGCCGACGGGATGGAAACCGGCCTCCCCGCCAGCACCGACCCCAACATCTACGACAGCGACGAGGACGGCCTAGGGGACGGGCTAGAGGTCGCCAACGGTACCGATCCGACGGACGACACCAGTCTCGTTCCCCAACTCCTCGGAGGTGGGCTCTGGGACGTGGTCACCGTCCGCGATGCCGGCAACGACACCAACACCTACCAGGAAGCGATCCTCAATCTCAACCCCCGCATCAACGGCGGCTCGGGTGCCATCCAGGGGGACCTCCGCGAGGTCAACACCGAACCCTTCCTCAACTTCACCACCGCCGCCGAAGCGGGCAACTTCCCCGGCGACGAACCCTTCAACACGTTCAACTTCGCCCCCGATGGCACCGAAGCCGCCACCGCACGGATCTCGGTGCTCGCCACCGGCGAGATCTTCGTCCCTGAGGACGGTACCTACACCTTCGTCACCAACAATGACGACGGTGTCCGTCTCCGTATCGGGGGGCTGACGGGGACGGTCGTGATCTTCGA
Source organism: uncultured Verrucomicrobiales bacterium (assembly GCA_964556355.1). Lineage (GTDB taxonomy): Bacteria > Verrucomicrobiota > Verrucomicrobiia > Verrucomicrobiales > DEV007 > CAZKYJ01. The sequence goes on from CAZKYJ010000157.1 coordinate 7,594, forward strand.
TAATACCAATCACGGCGCCACCAACTTCTTCGGAACCGCCCAGCTCACCGCCGGCCTGCACCCGGTGCAGGTGGTCTACTTTAACGGCACGGGAGGCGGCAGTCTCGAGGTCGCCGTCTACAAAGGTCGCGGGACGGTAACCTCCATCGACAACCCTCTCGACTTCGCCCTCCTGCAAGTCTTCGATCCCAGCGACAACGAGCAACCTGCCGACGGGATTCCGGACCAGTGGGAGATGTACTACTTCGGCGACCTGACGACTGCCGGACCCGGCAGCAACAGCGACGGCGATTCGCTCACCGACGCTCAGGAGTTCGCCAACCGCACCCACCCGATGCTCACCGACACCGACGGCGACGGGATCGCGGATGGCGCCGAAGTCGCCCAGGGGACCGACCCGCGCCGCGCCGACACTGACGTCGATGGCCTCACCGACGCCCAGGAGCTCAACCGCACGACCAATCCCCTCCTTTTCGACACGGACGGCGACGGGTTTGGAGATGGCACCGAAGTCGCCCAAGGAACCGACCCCCTGGTCGCCACCGATTTCCCCGCGCAAGGTCTCGTCCTCTTCGTCACCGAGGGTGGCAATGGAGCCGAACTGGAGTTCACCGATCCCGCGTCTCCGTTCTTCGGCAATAGCAACGACTTTGGCTTCCTCCAGGTCTTGCGCGGTGCCGGCTACGGTGTCCAGGTGCGGCAGCAGGGCGTCAATGGCTACGCCGACCCCGACGGCGGACCCGACGTCGCCGAGGCCAACGCAGCCGATCTCCTCGTCATTTCCCGGAATAACAACAGCGGGAACTACGACGCCAACAATGCCGCTTGGAACAGCATCACCACCCCCATCCTCTCCCTCAGCCCCTACGTCCTCCGAGGCTCCCGTATGGCCTGGCTCCCCACCGGACAAGAAGCCATCGCCGAGTTTGACCAGAACGACTGGCGAGTCAGCCCTGGCGCGGCCAACGATCC
>CAZKYJ010000158.1:0-8524 GCA_964556355.1 uncultured Verrucomicrobiales bacterium
AGATGGAGGCCGCTGAGCAGGATCTGGAAGCAGGACGGGAGAATTTTGAAGTCCACCATCTCTTTCTCACAATTGTTGGCCAGCTGGATCATCATGTTCCTCGGGAGGGCGGAGTCGGCCACCATGACCACATCGACGCGGTGGGCGGTCAGCAGCTCGCGGATCTTGCCGTACTCCCCCAGTTCCTCGACCCACTCCGGCAGCGGTTTCCCGGCCGTCCCCCAGCCGCCCGGGGGCGCCACCGCGCCGACGAGCCGGTAGGCGTGGTAGGGATCGTCCCGCACGATCCTGGCCAGCCGCTCGGCCTCCTCGAACCACCCGACCATCACGACCCGCTGACGGAGCGCCCCCCTGACGCTCTCGCTGCGGACGATGCCGAAGAAGAACCGGCGCCAGACGAGGAGGCTGACCACGATGATCACGAAGGCGATGGCGAAGTAGATCCTGCTGATGGGAGGGTTGAATTTCAGGATGACGGTGAGGCTCGTGTAGGCGAGGAACCAGAGCCCGCAGGCCTTGACCAGCACCCTGGCGACACGCCGGTAGGACAGCAGGTTCCGGGAATCGTAGAGCCGGAAGTTGACGAGGCAGAAGGCGAGTGACGCGCCGGCCAGGAGCATGTGCCCCGCGTAGCTGCGCAGCGACACCGCGGCATCGCGCATCAGATAATCGACCACCGGGGAGTGGAAGCGCAGCCAGTAGGCGGCGAACAGGCCACCGACGATGATCGCGAGATCGATGACGAACGCGGCGAGCAAGAGGTTCTCCGCCACCTCGTGGCGTTTCCGTTCGGTAGCCGCGTCGGAGGGCGGGTGGGTCTGTTCGCTGTAGGAAGGGCGATCCATAGGTAGTTGGTTGGTGCGTCGATACCCGAAGCCGGGGTTCACGTGGCGAGCGGCTCGGCCTCGATGGCGGCTTCCCGCGCGGCGCGGCCCGGCTTCCTGAGGATGGGAGGGGTCGCTCCCGCGGGAGCGGCCGCCCCGTAGCTGCGCCCCGACCCGTAGTCGCCGACGGAACCCGATGGGTCTGCGCCGTTGAGAACGAATCCGACCGGCGGCCGACCGGCCATCCCGAGCTTCCGGGTCGCTTGGACGACGTCCTGGCGCGTGGTCTGGCCCGCGCGGACGACGAGACAAACGCTGTCGACGTGGCGGGCGAGGAGGATGGCATCGCTCACGGCGTTGACCGGAGGTGAGTCGATGACGATGCGATCGAACCACCGGGCGGCGTCGGCGACGAGAACCTCGAGGCGACCGCTAGCCAGCAGCTCGCCGGGGTTTTGTGAAGAACGGCCGGCGGCGAGGAGGTAGAGCCCCCGGGTCGCGGTTTCGCGGCAGACTTCGCTGCTGACTTCCTTCCCCTCGAGGTAGTTGGCCAGTCCGGCGGAGGCGCCGCGGTCGAAAAGGGCGCCGTCCAGCGCGGGGCGGCGAAGGTCCCCGTCGATGAGCAGGGTGCGGAACCCCTGCCTGGCGAGGGTGGCCGCCAGGTTGCTGGCACAGTAGGATTTCCCCTCGCCCTCGTGGGCGCTGGTGAAGAGAAAGCTCCGGCTCGCCGCCCCCCCGCCGACAAACCCGAGGGCGGTACGGAGGGTACGGAACGCCTCGGACGACGGGGCATCAGGATCGTCGGCAAGCTCGAGCGTCTTTTTCAGCCCCCCCTTGCCGTTGAGCGGGATGCTCGCGAGTGCGGGAATCTCGATCGCGCTCTCGATCTCCGCCACCGTGCGGACGTTCCGATCCACCAGCATGAGCAGGAAGGCCAAGGCCAGCCCGATCGCGCCGCCGCCCCCGAGGCCGAGGGCCAGCACCACCTTCTTGTGCGGGCTGAACTCATTTCCCGGCAGGACCGGCGGGTCGAAAAGCGTGATGTTCCCCTGCAGCTCACCACCGCCGACCCCGGTCTCTTTCGTCCGCTTGACCACGGCCTCGTAGAGCGTTTTCACGGCATCCCTCTCCCTGACCAGGGCGGCGTAGGGGATCTCTACCCGGCTCTTGGCCAGAACCATGCCTTTCTGTTCGGCGAGGGCGTCCTCCAGGCTTCTCTCCGCGGCGAGCGCCGCATCGTAGGCACGCTGGAGCGAGCTCCCGGCCTGCTCGGCCGTGCGGTCGAGCGCAGACTGGAGCTCGGCCAGCTCGGAACTGGCCGCGAGGTAGCGGGGGTGCTTCGGGCCGTAGCGGTTCTGGAGCTGCGCGAAATCTGCTTCCTTGGCCGCGATGTTCTGGCGGAGGGCGACGATCTCAGGAAGTTTGGCCACCTCGGGGAACTCCAGCAGCGCGGCGGCATCGACGGGTACGGAGGCCGAACCATCGAGCTTGGCCAGGGCGCCCTCGAGCCTGAGGCGCTCGGCCTTGGCTTTGGTGACCTCGGCGCCGAGCGCCTTCATCTTCTCGGTGGCCACGTCGTCGGTTTCGTCGAGCGGCACATCCGGGTGTTCCTCGCGGTAGGCCTGCACGGCCGCCTCGGCGGCGGCGAGCTGCTCGCCGAGGCGGGCGGCCTCGGCATTGAGCAGCTCGTTGGCGCTCTCGGCGATGAGCAGGCCTCCCTCGGCGTTGAGCGCGTAGGCCTCGGTGACAAACGATTCGGCGAGCCTCTTCGCCCGTGCGGGATCGGTGTCGACCACGGTGATATCGATGAGCCGCGTGCCGCGGCGGAGGCTGGCGCCGGCGCGCTCGGAGAGGATCTCGATCATATCGGAATCACCGAGCCCCCCCCCCCCGTCCGGTGCGGCGAAGGTCGGATCTTCCCGGAGTCCATTCGCCTCGATCACGCGGAGCATGAGCTGCTGGCTCATGAGCCCCTGCTCGACGGTCTTCAGCTCCTCCACCGACCGGTATTCTTCCTTCCGCAAACCGTCCACGGGCAAAACGCTTTCCCGCTGCTGCTCCACTTTCACCGTGGTGAGAGCGAGGTAGCGCTTGGGCGTGACCACGATGTAGGCGACGGCCACCCCGATGCCGAGGGCGACGCAGATCGCCATCACCCACCACCGGCTGAGGAGCTCCCGGATCAGACGGACCGGGTCGAACGTGGGCGGTGCCGCCACCTCCTGGGCGGTCGGGGACGCTCCCGGCCAGGCGGGCGCGCGGATCGGCGCCAGCTGGCGCGGCCTACCTGGATCCGGTTCCCACACCCTGAGAGATTGGTCGTCGGACTCCATTAGAACAGGCTTTCGCTGATTGTTAGGATATCTCCCGGCAAGAGGCGCACGTCCTCGCGCCCGCCGGACTTGGCGATCTCTTTGGCATTGATCTCCACGATCTGCTGGCGCCCGGCGGCGGTGCGCTTGAGAACCACTTTCTTCTGGTTGGCGATCCGGGTGAACCCGCCCGCCAAGCCGATGGCCTGGAGCACGGTGACGTCGCCCGTGTCGGGCATGACATAGGCACCGGGCCGCTGCACCTGGCCCAGAACGGTGAACCGTCGCTTGGCGAAACTGAGCACGGTGACGGTGACCTGGGGGTTGACGAGATAGCCGTCGAGATAGAGGGCACGGATGGCTGCGGAGGCCGCCGCGGTGCTCGTCCCGCCGACCCGGACCTGGCCGATGAGGGGCAGCCGCACGCTGCCGTCTTCTGCCACCCGCACCTGGGGGCTGAGGTCGGGTTCCTGAAACACGCTGATCTGCAATAGGTCGTTCGCCCGGATGTTATAGTTGGCGTCCGCCTGGCACCGTCCGGCCACCGGAAGGAGCACGAGGGCCGCAGCACAGAGGGTGAAAATGTTCGGTCGTTTTTTCATGGATCTTAAAAATCGGCCCCGAGACTGACGCCGAGCTGGTGGCTCGTGTAGCCCTCGAGGGCATCGGTGGAATCGTTGTCGCGGTAGAGGAAGAAGAGTTCGCCCCGGAGGTTCTCGCGGAAGTCGTAGGCGATATTCGGACGGACGAAGTAGCCGGTGTCTTCGCGGTCGCCGCTGGCATCCGCGGTCGCGGCGCGATAATCCAGAGACTCGACGCCACCCGATATCCCGACGTTGAACCGGCTGGCCAGCCGCTGCTGGACGCCGAGGGAAGCCGCGGTGCGGATGTAGTCGTCGCCGGACGACGAGGCGGACGAATTGACGCTCCGCTCTGCATCGAGGACGATCACGGTCCCCTCCGCGGGCCGGTACTCGCTGCCGAGCCCAAAGACTGGGGTCGTATCGGAGCCGGCCTCGCTCTCGCGGATATCGACCCCTGCTCTCGCGGCGAAGGCGAGCTTGCCCGTCGGCTCGGTGCGGGCGCGCAGGAGGGGTTGGACGAAGTCCCGCGACCCGCTTCCTACGGCGTCGAGACGCCCGATCGCCCCGCCCAATCCGAGCGTCGTTTTACCGGTGATCGCGTAGGAGAGGAAGGTTTCATTGCGGATTTCCTCGCTGTCGAAAAAGGCGTCGTAGTCCGTCTTCTCGTAGGAGAACCCCGTCTCGATGCTCGTCTTGGCACCCCAGCCGTAGGTCAGCGTCACCCCGGCCTGGTAGACGAGGCGGTCGGCGCGATCACCGATGTCGGCCACGCTACCGTGCAGGTTCTGGAAGCGGGCGCTTACCGTCACACCGGTTTTCCCGCCGCGGAACCCGGCTTCGAAGGCCACGTCTTGATCGACCGCGTTCTCGCTGGTGGTTTCCACAAAAAACGCCGCGGCCGGGCTGTAGTTCAGGTAGAGGTAGGAGTCGCGGCGATCCCATGCATCCCCGAGACCGATGGTGACGCCCGGCTGGATGACGAAGATGGTATCGGCCACTTCCTCGCGCGGGGAGATGAAGATGTTGCTGTCGTAGGTCGCGCCGAGATCGAGCGAGAGCCGGAAGGTTCCCCGCCCCGCCAGTTCGCCCTCTGCAACCGCGGGGTCATCGTCGTAGCCCAAAGGTAGAATGAGGCCACTGGGATCGGCCCCGCCCTCTCCGTCGGGCAGCGCGAATCCACCCTCCTCCCGTCCCGAAACCCCCGCATCCTCCGATGACTCGCGGACCGCGAGCACCTCGGGAGCATTCTCCTCGCCCGCCAACGGCGGTTCACCGGTGGGCAGCGAAGGAAGTGTCTCCGGCTCGACCATCTCTGGGAGTCCCTCCACCGGATCCAACGGCTCAGCGCCCGCCAAATCCGTTGGATCGCTCGCACGCACCGAGGAAAACGCGACCGCCGCGAACAACACCCATCCCCACGGAGCACACCGGGTTCCGGTCGTCGGAAGACTCTGTTCTGGCGATTCCATCAAATTTGAGACGTTTTCAAAATTGCGTCTAATTCTAGTATTCTTACAGAAATCCATGATCTGTCAATCGCTTGAGTGAAATAAATAGAATTTCTATATCGTCCGCCAAGCACCGCGAAACAGTAGCAACAAGGACTGATTATGAAATTGATCTACATTTATTGATTATAACATCTTCTTGAACCATTTTCTCTAGTTTTTATATATTTTCTTGTTCCAGATTGTTAATTCATCTATTATACTAACTATCGTAGTTTCATGCAGATTGTACTGAGCCAGCTTGAGATCGCCTGGGAGGATCGTGCGACGAACTGGGCGCGGGTGCGGAGCCAGATCGGAAGGGTCGGGGTGGAGCGCGGCGCGTTGATCGTGTTGCCGGAGATGTTCGCCACGGGATTCACGATGAATGCCACCACCGCCGCTGAACCGGTGGGAGGCGAGACCGATCGATTTCTCGCGGCGCTATCGGCCGAGACCGGCGCCTGCGTGGTCGCCGGAGTGGTCGCCGGCAACGTTGGCGGGGACGCCCGCAACGAGTGCGTGGCCGTCGAACCCGGCGGTCGGACACTCTGTCGCTACCAGAAGATCCACCCGTTCTCGTACTCGGGCGAGGGTGACCACTACGCAGCGGGGAGCTCCGTCGAAACTTTCGATTGGGGCGGCCTCACCGTGTGCCCGACGGTCTGCTACGATCTTCGCTTCCCCGAACTGTACCGGACGGGCGTCGATCTGGGGGCCGAGCTGTTCACCGTGATCGCCAACTGGCCATCGCGCCGCCATGATCACTGGCGGACGCTCGTCCAGGCCCGCGCGATCGAAAACCAAGCCTACGTCGCCGCGGTCAACCGCGCCGGAAATGACCCCGACCACCACTATGCGGGCGGGTCGATGGTCGTCGCACCCACCGGCGAGATCCTCGCGGAGGCGGGGGAGGCGCCGGGGGCGATCAGCGTCGAGATCGATCCCGGTCTCGTCGCCGGCTGGCGGGACACCTTTCCGGCGCTCCGCGACCGACGCCTCCCCTTCCCCCAGCCGCCGGCGAGATGAGCGAGACGAATCCCATCGCGATCCGTATCGCCGCCACCTTCACCGCCGAACCGCTGGAGGACGTCTTCGCGTTTTGGAGCCGGACGCTGGGACTCGGATTTGCCCCGACGTTTGCCGGGTTCGGCACGGTGCAACAGGAGGCCCTCGATCCTTCCAGCGAGGCGGCGCGGAACGCGGGAGGCATCAACATCTTCCTCATCAAGCCGGACGACTGGGGAACCACGGCGGTCGACGAGGCGGCGGCGCTCGCGGAAGCGCTCCGCCTCCAGGCACCCCGCTCGGGCGCGCTGCTCACCATCGTCGCGATCTGCCCGACACCGGCGGGCACGCCGGCCGATGTCGTGGAAGACCTGCGCCAGAGCTTGGAGGCCACGCCAGGCTTCCGGATCGTCGCTCCCGACGACGTCGAGGCGCACTACCCTCTCGATCAGATCTTCGATCCCGTGAGGGCCAAAACGGGTGGCATCCCCTATACCGACGGCTCTTTCGTCGCGCTCGGCTCAGCCCTCCTCCGCACCATCCATAGCCAGCTCTCGCCGCCCACCAAACTGGTGGCGACCGACTGCGACAACACGCTGTGGTCCGGCGTGTGCGGGGAAGATGGCGCGGAGGACGTGGTGATCGGGCCATGGCATCGCACCTTCCACCAGGCGCTACTCTCCTGCAAAGAACGTGGCGTCCTCCTCGCGACGCTCTCGAAGAACAACCCGCAGGACGTGGCCAACGTGTTCAGCACCCGCTCGGTCGAACTCGGCCTCTCCGAGGACGACCTCGTGGCGGCGGTCGTCGGCTGGGATCCGAAGCCACAGTCGCTCGCCCGGCTCGCCCAGGACCTCGATCTCGGCACCGATAGCTTTGTCTTCCTCGACGACAACCCGGCAGAGATCGCCCAGATGCGCGCGGAACTGCCGGGCGTTGCCTCGATCCAAACGCCGTCCGATCCCGCGGAGCTCGCCTGCTTCGCCAACCACCTCTGGGTGCTCGACCCGCGCGGTCCGGTGACGGAGGCGGACGCCGCCCGCCAGGATAGCTACAAGTCCCAGCTCGCCCGGGGGCGCGCGCGGGAGCGCTACACCACCTACGCCGACTTCCTCGCGAGCCTGGACCTCTGCGTGACTTTCGAAGGGCTGGCCGCCGGCGACATCGCGCGCGCCGCCCAGCTCCAGGTTCGCACCAACCAGTTCAACACCGGCGCACCGCCCCGCAGCGAAGCGGAGCTCGCCCGCTCGATGGCCACGGGCGAGGTCGAGGGATGGTGCGTCCGCGTCCGCGACCGCTTCGGCGACTACGGTCTCGTGGGCGTGTGCCTGATCGACCTTAACAACACCACAGCCTTCCATGTCTCCAGCCTCCTCCTGAGCTGTCGTGCGCTGGGCAAAGGGGTCGAGCACCGAGTTCTTGCCCACCTCGGTGCGCTGGCGGAAGCACGCGGTTGCGACACGGTCGAGATCGCCTTCACCGACACTGGTCGCAATGCTCCCGCCCGCCGCTTTCTCAAAGAGGTCGGTGCCGTCCGGCTCCACGAGCAGAAAGCCTTCTCGCTTTCCGCCTCCACCGCGAGGGCAGCCAAGATGCGCCCGGTCGCGGAGCCGGTCGCCCATTCGCCGACGGGGTCGGAGCCCTCACGTTCTGCCCGGCAGGTCGAGCCGGAGGTTCTCGAGCTCATCGCTGGCACCCTGCAGACCCCTGGGCAGATCCTCGCCGCCATGGACGCCGAGCGCTCGCCACGACCCGGCCTCGAGATCGCTTTCGCCCCGCCTACCACCCCGACGCAACGCACCCTCGCGGCACTCTGGTGCGAGCTCCTCCGTCTTGAATCCGTCGGCATCAACGACCGGTTCGCCGACCTCGGAGGGCGGTCGATCAAGCTCGTCCGCCTCCACGCCGGCATCGTCGAACGCTTCGATCGCCCCATCGATTTCACCGACCTCTTCAATCTCCCGACCATCGCCGCCCAAGCGGAGCGGCTGGAGTCTCTGGCCGCCGCTCCGGCCAGAGTGCTGCCTGCTCGCCCGTCTGCACCGGCGGCACCGGACGGCGGCTCGGATATCGCCATCGTCGGCCTCGCCGCCCGCGTTCCCGGTGCCCGGAGCATCGAGGACCTCTGGGAACTGATCGCCAACGGCCGCGAGGGGATCCGCCAGCTCACGGACGAGGAACTCGCCTCGTCCGGCTTCGATCCCGGGAAGCTCCGAGCCACCCCGCGCTTCGTCCCGGCCAAGGGAATCCTCGACGGTGCCGACGAGTTCGACGCCGCGTTCTTCGGTGTCCTGCCGAAGGAGGCCAAG
>CAZKYJ010000159.1:0-8471 GCA_964556355.1 uncultured Verrucomicrobiales bacterium
AAGCGTGAACGCCGTCATCGAGCCGGATGGCAAGCGGGTGATGTACTTCGGCGATTACGAGCTGCAGGGCGAGATCGCCCGGGGCGCGATGGGGGTGGTTTACCGGGCCGAGCAGAAGAGCCTCAAGCGGACGGTGGCGATAAAGATGATCCGCTCTACCTTGCTGACCAACGACATCGACGTGTCGCGGTTTCTTTCGGAGGCGGAGGCCGCGGCAAGCCTGGATCACCCGAACATCGTTCCCATCTACGAGGTGGGCGCCCACGAAGAACAGCACTACTTCAGCATGAAGCTGATCGAGGGCGGGACTCTGCGCGACCACCTCGAGCGGCTGAAGAAAGACCCGAAGGCAGCCGTGAAGCTGATTTCGAATGTGGCGGGAGCGATCCACACGGCGCACCAGCGAGGCATTCTCCACCGCGATCTCAAGCCCGGCAATATCCTCATCGACGAGAATGGCGAGCCGCACGTGACCGACTTTGGCCTGGCCAAGCAGATGGAGAGCAACAGCTCGGTGACCTTGAGCGGGCAGATCATGGGCACACCGCAGTACATGGCACCGGAACAGGCGGAGGGAGGGGGACGAAACCTGACGACAGGAGCGGATGTGTATTCGCTAGGGGCGATCTTCTACGAGATGCTGTGCGGGAGACCACCGCACCGGGGGGAGTCATTGATGGAGACCCTGAAGCTGGTGGCGGAGACCGAGGCCGTCCCACCGAGTCGTCACAACGCGAAGGTGGATCGCGACCTGGAGACGATCGCGATGAAGTGTCTCGAGAAAGACTCGACCAAGCGATATGCCTCCGCACAGGGCCTGAAGAACGACCTGGATCGCTGGTTGGCTGGAGAGCCGATCCATGCACGGCCGGTGGGGACGGTGGAAAAGGTCATCAAGTGGATGAAGCGCAAGCCGATGCATGCGGCGGCGGCTGGGGTGACGCTGCTGTTCCTGCTGACATTGGGAATCGGGGGTCCCATTGCTGCCGTGAAGCAGGCGGAGTTGACGAAGGCGGCAGAAGCTGCACGAACGGATGCCCAGCAGGAAGAGGCCCGTGCCCGCCAGGCGGAGAACGAGACCCGGCGGGCGCTGGCGAAGTCGCAGCTCGATCTTGCGGAAAGGGAGTTCGAGCGCGGCAAGTTCGTCGAGGCCCAGAAGATCCTCGACGAGACGCCGGAGAGCTATCGCGACGCGAACTGGCGATTCCTCCGCGACCACTCGAATGACAGTGCCGCGCAGGTCGACCTTTCCCGGGGGGGAACGGTGCGTGCCCTTGGATTTCTGCCGCAAGGGGACCGCTTTGCGGCCAGGTGTTCCAACAACTATATCGGCATTTTCACCCTCGCGGGCAGGCAGATGGGCGATTGGATCGAGGTGGCTGGTGGGGGAAATTATTCCTTCATGTTCGACCGAGTGGGAAAGCGGATGGCGTATGCGGCATCGGCCAACGAGCTCGTGGTGCGGGATGTCGCGACTGGCACCGTCGTCCGCCGCTGGACCAGTGAACTCGGTTTCATCAAGCAGGTGCTCCTGAGTCCCGACGGCGAGACGGTGCTTGCCAGTGGGGGAGGGATGACTATCGCCTATGACGTGGCGTCGGCCAACGAGCTCTGGTCGCGGCCGTCCGCCGACGTCAGCCCGGCCATCAGTCCGGATGGCCGGACCGCGGCGATCGTCGAATCCAAGGCGGGGGTGGCATTGAAGATCCAACTTCTCGACACGTTCACCGGCGCCTTACAAAGCACACTCGAAGCGACGGCAGACAATCCCATCAAAAGGACGCTGCAATTCAACCGGAACGGCGACCGACTCGCCTGTCTCGGCGGGGACGAAGTGATCCTCTGGAATCCGAAGGCGGCCAGGAAAGTCCGGGCACTGCACTTCCCCGGGGAGTCCGTCCACCTGATGAATCCTGCAGGAGACGCCGTGGCGACCACCCGCGGACGTCGTATCCGCTTGTGGGATACGGGAACGGGACGCTTGCTCCGTTCATTCAATGGGGCCGGCACCGATGCCGTCGCCCTCGCCTTCAGCCCCGACGGAACGATCCTGCTGTCGTCGCGGGAAACGGGTTGGAAGGGCGCCGTGAATGTCTGGCCGGTCCGGCTGGGGGAGGAGCTGGTCTCGGTTCGGATTGCAACCCAAAAGGGTCACCGGGTCGTGTTCAATTCAGACGGTTCGAGATTCCTTGCCTGCGCGAGATATGGAGCCGCTGCCTGGGATGTGTTCAACGGTGTCCAGCAATGGAGGTTTTCCTCGAAAACAGGCATCTATCTTGAAGATCTCGCCATCCATCCGGGCGATGAGTCCATGCTCCTTTCCGAGTTTGCCAAGCCGACATTTGCCCACCTGTCGTCGACCGGCGAGGCCCTCGAAGCATTCGGGAAGGCCGACTTTTCCACCCTGAAGTTCAACCGCAGCGGCGAGCTCGTTCTGCGCGTGGATGGAGCACGCAGCAAGACCGATCCTGGATCGGCGGTCGGCGTGATGGAATACCCGTCGGGCGATGTGCTGCGGAAGATCACCTTCGAGAAGGACTTCCGCCAGCCCTTCGCGGCTTTCTGCCTCGACGACACCGCCGTGGCCACCGCCGCGCTGGCCGGCGGAATCACGGTGTGGGATTGGGAGGCGGGCAAGCCCGTGCGCCAGGTCGATGCCGCGGAGACCGGGAGCATCGCCTGCCTCGCCTCCAGTCCCGATGGCCGGCACCTGGCCAGCGGCGGACCCGATCGCTGGATTCGTATCTGGGAGGCGGAGACGGGCCGGTTGGAAGCGGCCTTCCGCGCGCACTGGGAGGGCGTGCGCTGCGTGAAGTTCAGCCCCGACGGGCGCGAGATCGTCAGCGGAAGCGACACCGGCGCCGTGCGCATCAACGACGCCTTCACCGGCGAGGAGCGGCTCGCCTTCTACGGTCTCACCACTCGGGTGGTGGATGTGGACATCAGCGCCGAAGGGAAACGGATCGCCGCGATCACCGAAGACGGGATCGCCAAGGTGTGGGATCGACAGCTTTCCGGCGAGGCCGCCCTGGGGCCCGAGAAGCCGGAGCCGGAGCTGACGAAAGACGCCGAGGGATGGGTAGACCTGCTCGCCGCGCTCACGCCGGCCGGGGTGGCCGTCGAGGGCAATGGCTGGAGCCTGAGAGACGGTGAGCTTTTCAGCCCGCAGACACGGTTCGCGATGCTGCCGCTTTCCGGCAACTATTCCGGCGCCAGCTATACCGTGCGCGTGAAGCTGCGGCGGAATGTCAAGGCTAGGGATGTCTTCCACCTTGTCCTTCCTGTAGGGGACCGCATGTGCGGGTTCGAGCTGGATGGATTTGGAAGCCAATTCACCGGCCTCAACAAGGTGGAGGGCAAGGCGGGCGGGAATCTGTCCGGGGTCGTGGAAGGCAGGCAGGTGAATGACGCCGAGCCGCACGACCTGGAGGTGACCGTGCTATCCGAATGGGCGAACGCAACGATCCGTTCCAAGCTCGACGGCAAGCCGCTCTACGAATGGACGGGCCCCGCCGCCGATCTCAGCCAGGATCATGGGTGGGCCAGGAATATCCCGCGACCGGGTATCCTCGCCCTCGGCACGATCGCCGACAGCTGGGTCGTGTCGGAGGTGAAGGTGAAGGAGTTGAAGGAAGTGGAACCCCTTCCCTACCAGGACTTGTCGTATGGCGCCAAATTGAAGGTGCTCAACGCCATGCTTACCGATGGCAAATGGGGCAAAGCGATCGAGTTGGGCGAGGAGATGATGGAGCAGGAGCCCGGGGTGTCCCATATCTGGCTGAGGTTGGCGGCGGCGCTGGTCCAGGCCGGCGAAGCGGAACGCTATGCCGCCTTCTGTGAAAGGGTGATCGATGCCTTGGGGGCCGAGGAGGCGGATACGCATCGAACCGGCATCCGGGAACGAGCTCTCAAGTGCTGTCTCCTGCACCCTGATGGAGGAAAGCTCTTGGAGCGACTCCCTGTATTGGAGCTGGAACAATCCGCGGCCGAATCCACTGGAATGGGGCGCTCATGGTGGAATCATGGAGCCTTGGCGCTCGCGGCGCTTCGAGCCGGAGAACATGAAGAGGCAGAAGACCACACCGTCACCGCCATGGAAACCGACCCGCCTCCTCTGCCTGCCGCCCTCAACCTGTCCGTCCGCGCGATCGCCCGGGCGAAGTCCGGAGACCTTGAAGGTGCCCGCGAGAGCCTGGCGGAGACGAACGCCCTTCTCGAGAAAGATCCCAATCCGGATGCCATTTCCGACTGGCTCATGGCCGACATCCTGCGCCGTGAGGCGGAGGCGGTGCTGGTGGAGGCGGAGAATGCCAAGTGAGACGTCTCTCGTGAACCGCCATGATGCGGCGGTGCTTATTGGCGACCCGTACGGGACGAGAAGCCGGATCAGGGCTTCCGCGATTTTCCTCGATCTGCCGCAATCTGCACGAATTCAAATCCTTGCGGAAAATGGCATTTGGCAGATAGCGGCGGATTGAAGGGAACATATTGTTATGCGTTATTGTGCATCCTGGGTCTTCTCAGGAAGCCTTGAATGACGAGGAGGCTCCGACAAGAGCTCGCAAGACTTGGCCCACTTACCTCATTGCGTCCGCAAGGGTGAGGATGTTCTCCGCGTTCGCAGCGGTAATTCAGGCTTTCGTCAGGTTCTTGATGTCTCGTGATGGCGGGAATCCAAAGAGTCGATGGTACTCCCGACTGAATTGCGAGGGGCTCTCGTAGCCGACTTGAAACGCTGCCGTGGCGGCGTCGAGTTTTTCGATCAGCATGAGTCGTCTTGCTTCGTTCAAGCGGAATCGCTTCTGGAACTGAATCGGGCTCAATGCGGTCAAGGCTCGGAAATGCTGGTGAAAGGAGGAGACGCTCATTCCGGATCGATTGGCGAGATCTCCCACGGAAAGTTTTTCGGTCGGATGGGATTTGATCCATTCGACGACCTTGGCGATCTGTTGCGGCCGACTCCCCTCGGTCGCGACTTGCCGAATGCGGGGGCCGAACTCTCCCATGAGCAGCCTCGCGAGGATTTCCTTTTGGATCAAAGGAGAGAGCGCGGGGATCAGTTCCGGTTCGGACAGCAAGTGAATCAATCTTCTCACAACTTGCGCCAATGGTTCCGAAAGTGCTGCGACCTCGAGAGCCGGCCCGGGCACCCCTTTTGCCGAGGACGGGAGTTGATCCTCCAAGACCAGTTCAGTGATCAACTTTCTGTCGAGTTGCAGCGTCATTCCGACATAGGGTCGAGACGGACTTGCCTTCAGGATCCGGGCGAAAAGAGGCAGGTCGAGCAAGGTCACGAAGTAGTTTCCGCGATCGTAGACACAGTCTATTTCGCCGAGGATGACGCGCTTCGCTCCTTGGAAGATAATGCAAAGACTGGGTTCGAGAAAGTAGTTCGCCAGGGGCGTAGGAGCGTCGAAGCAATAGAGGTTGAGGCCCGGAATGCTGGTTTGCACTTGGGATTCGCCGGCAGTCTGGTCGACGATAAATTCGGCGATTTTCTTCATTTCTGGGAAGCTGCGCCATCGAGGCTCGCCCGTGATGCTGTCCAGGAGAGAAATGCCCGAAGTGTATCGAGTCGTCTGATATGATGCCACAGAAAAACTGCAGCACTTGTAGGATTAGGCAAGAATGGGACATGATCGTTCTACCGGATCCGGACCCGTTCGGCTAGGATGAATCGCAGGAAGCCGAAAGCAAGGAAACACGAAACCTTGGCGAGACGCGAAGTCCAATCTCCACCCCCATTTGCGAAAACGATGAGCAGAATCCCACAAGAACGCATGGAGAAGGCCTTGCGGCAGCTCGAGACCATCTCTCCCGAAGACTACGAAAAGGTGAAGAACCTGGCTGCCATCGTGAAGCCTCTGCGGAGCGTGATTCACAAGACCCCCGACGACTACGGATTGACCGGTTGGACCGACCTGGTGATTCCGTCCGACGATGGGGTTCCGCTGGAGGCCTGGTACATCCCTGCCAAGGGGGGGGAGAGCAACAAGCTCATTATTTTCAATCACGCTCTACCCATGTGTAGAGCGGGCTTTCCGGGCCACCTGGGTGAACCGTGGAGCAACTACGACGGAGTCGAGATCGACTTCGTGATCCAGTACAAGCACCTCACCGAGGCCGGATACAATGTTCTTACCTACGACATTCGTAACCATGGCAACAGCGGTGCAGCCAATGGTGGGCTTTCGGGAATCGGGCAGTGGGAGTGGCGGGACTGCGTGGGGGTGAAGAAGTTTGTCGACGCGCACCCTCGACTCTCGAAGATGACGGTCGGTCTCTACAGCCAATGCATGGGCGGCAACTCCCAGTATCATGCGATTCATCGCCATCCTGAACTCTTCGCGAATGTCGCCTGCATGGTCAGTCCCATGGTGGTGTCGATGGCAGCGATCTACGACGCCTTCAGTGAACTCCAGGGAGTGCAGCAATACCAGGAACTGATCGATCTCGAGTTGCTGAAGATGGGGGCTTTCGTCGCCGCGGAGATGACTCCTCATCTCTGGGCACCGAGCGTCACCATGCCCGTGTTGATGGTCCAGGTGCTGGAAGATGCCTGGACCCGAAATCCTGAAGACGGCCAGAAGACCTTCGACTTGCTCGCCAGCGAGGAGAAAGAACTTCTCTGGATCGAGGACACCACCCGCCGCTTCAAGGACGGTTACAACTATTTCGGGCGATATCCGGAGAAGATCCTGCCCTTCCTCGAACGACACATGAAGTGATCCGGCAATCAGCCCAAACCCGAACAGACGTCATGAAAAAGAAGATCACCTTTCCGAACAGCAACAACACGGGCATCACGATGTCCGCCTTTCTTCATCTTCCCGAAGGTTTCGATGAGTCGAAGAAGTACCCTGCCATCGTCGTCACCCATCCCGGCGGTGGGGTGAAGGAACAGACCGCCGGGCTCTATGCGGAGAAACTTGCGGGCAATGATTTCATCACCATCGCGACTGATGCCTCCTACCAGGGGGAGAGCACGGGGGAACCTCGCCAGTTGGAGAATCCTCACATCCGGACCGAAGACGTCAGCGCGGTGATCGATCATCTGACCACGATGAACAACGTTGATCAGGAGAGGATCGGAGCAATGGGAATCTGTGCCGGCGGAGGATACACGGTGAACGCCGCGATCGGTGACCGGCGGATCAAGGCTTTGGCGACAGTCAGTGCGGTGAACATTGGAGCGATGATCAACCGTGGCTGGCTGGGCGATCAACCTTTGGAGAACGCAATTCCCATGCTGGAGTTCGGTTCTTCGGCCAGGACCCAGGAAGCCGCCGGGGAGGACACGGTCCGCATGCCGCTGGCTCCCATGAACGAGGACGTCACTCCCTACACGGATCTGAAGGAGGCGTGGGAGTACTACCACACAGATCGGGCTCAGTGCGCGACTTCACCCGGATGGGGCGCCGCTCGCAGCTTGACCCAACTGGCAACCTACGACGCCTACCAGTTCGCGGAAGTATTTCTCACCCAGCCCCTGCTGGTCATCGCCGGAAGCGTGGCGGAATCCAAGTGGATGAGTGATGATCTCATGGAACGTGCCGCAACCGGGGAGAAATCCCTCTACATCGTCGAGGGTGCCAATCACATGAAGCTCTATGATGTTCCCGAATACGTGAACGAGGCAGTCTCCCAGTTGAAACCGTTTTTCAGGGAGAAGCTTTGAGAGGACAGGGAGAGGTTTGAGATTGGCGACCCGCACGGGACTAAGGTTCCGGCTGGGAATTCGGAACGCTGTCGTGCGATCGAAGGCAGGGGTGATTCGGACGGTCCTACGGGATGATCCTTCGCTGCGCTCCGGATCTGCGGTGCCGTTCGCTGCGCTCACCAGATTCTGAACCACTTCGCGGTCATTGGCAGGCGAACCGGGAGGCCGGCACCGCCTACGGTTCCTCGTCCCAACGGGTCGCAACAAAACAACGCCGCTGCGTGGCGGTGTATTTTGGCGACCCGTAAGGGATTGCTTTCGGCTTCGCCTCCAGCTCCGCGGATTGGCTCGCGATCTTGCGTGCGCTATCGCGCCGTGGCGGTCGAATCCGGATCAGAGCTTCCGCGATTTTCCTCGATCTGCGGCAATCTGCACCCATTCAACACTTTGCGGAGAATGGGAATTGGCAGATTGCGGAAGATAGCGGCGGATTGAGGGGAACATTTTGTTGTGCGTTGTTGTGCATCTTGGGGCTTCTCAGGAAGTCTTGAATGACAAGGGGGCTCCGATGAGAATTCGAAAAACTTGACCTACTTGCATCATCATCATCCAGATCGTGTAGTCCCGTTGCGGTCCTGTGGCGGTGCATTTCGCGGCTGCCTTGACTTTCTCCGATACCCGACGACGATTTTCGAGATGTTCGTGCGTTCGCACAGATTCCTGTTCCGTTTTCTCGCTGCCCTGACTCTGGTAGCTTGGACGGGAATGCTGCATCACGACGCATGGTTGGAACTGATCGATCAGGAACACC
>CAZKYJ010000160.1:0-8468 GCA_964556355.1 uncultured Verrucomicrobiales bacterium
CCTTCTGCAGTTCGCTCTGGAGGTCGGCCACTTGGGCGCGGAGGGTTTTGACCTCGTCACTCTCCTTGGCCATGGACAAGGCTTCCTCGGAGGCGAGCAGTTTCTTGTCGAGGTCTTCCTGAGCCTTCTTCGATTCCAAGAGCCGCCTGCCCATGTCACGCAGGGCGGCCTCCTTGGCCTGGAGCTGGGCCTGCAGGTCGGCGCGGTCGGAATCGAGGCGCTGGATCCGGTTTTCGTAGTTGGCGTAGCGCTGTTGGATCTGCGCGACGGCTGTGCCGTTCGGGGCGGAGCGCGGAGCCGCCGGCGGGCGGACGACAGCGTTCGGTGCCCCGGTGCCACCACCGCCTGACGGGGCGGGCGTGCCGGCCTCCGCGGCGCCGTCGTCGAGTTCGGCACGGATCGTCCCCATGGTCTGGCGAATCTTCTTCCGCCGGTAGTCCACCATCTGCGGATTCCACGTGGGGTAGCTGCGCGCGACCGAGTCGAAGAGATCGCTCGCATCTTTGTACTTGTAGTAGGCACCACTCAGTTCTCGGGCACCTTCCAACTTCTCCGCCTCCTGCATGTAGAGGTAGGCCTGGAGGTAGACGTCGGCGGGATCGACAGAATCGACGGGTGCCTGGTACTGGGCGAGCGCCCGCGGGACGGTGGCGGGCGGGGGGCAGAGCAAGGCGATCCCTGCGACGAGGACGAGGGCTGGGTTTCTCGGACGGTGGCGGGCCATGGTGATCGAGGGGTTGGCGATCCAGGGGGGCTTCCTAGGGCGGGGGCGAGTATAGCGCACGGGAGCGAGCGTGTAAACGGTGGGCTAGGCCGCGCAAAAAATCGCTCCAAATTTGGTTGAACGCCACGCGGAACTGGCTAGGATTCACATTCCCTGCGTCGTGCAGTCCCTACTCGAGACCCCCGTCCTCGTCCTCAACCGGCTTTGGCAGCCGGTCAACACCTGCTCCGCCAGACGCGCGATCGCCCTCCTTTACCTCGGCCACGCCCAGGTCGTCGATGCCGACGGGCAGAACAATTTCGACACCCACGACTTCGCTTCGTGGGTGCAGTCGTCGGTGGCGCTCGCGGAATCCAGCCGGGAGCTCGTCCATTCCGTGAAGCGCGCCTTCCGGATTCCGCGGATAATCGTCTTGGCGGTGTTCGACCGCCTGCCCAAGAAAGAAGTCAAGTTCACCCGGCAGAACATCTTCGCCCGCGACGGCTACCTGTGCCAGTACTGCGGCAAGAAATTCGAGAACAAGGACCTCAACCTGGACCACGTCATCCCCCGCGACAAGGGCGGGCGCACCACTTGGGAGAACCTCGTCTGCTCGTGCATCCGCTGCAATAGCCGCAAGAGTAACAAGATGCCGCGCGAGGCAAACATGTTCCCGCTCAAAGAGCCGAAAGCGCCGCGCTGGCGCCCGTCTTTCAGCGGGATCTCCGCGCTGACCGCCCACGCCAGCTGGCGACATTTTATCGATCTGGAGCCGTCGAGCGTCCAGGTCAGTACCTGACGCTCCCGGATCCTTCACGCGTGCGGAGCCGCGGTCGGCCGCTGGAGTTTTTGCCCGGGGCCGGCTAGTGGTGGGGATGGCGGAAGAGGTCGATGCGATCATCATCGGAAGCGGGCCGAACGGTCTCGCGGCAGCGATCACGCTCGCCCGCGCCGGGATCCGCGTCGCCGTGATGGAGGGCAGGGCGACCCCCGGGGGGGGCATGCGCTCGAGCGGGGACCTGACCCTCCCGGGGTTCGTCCACGACATCTGCTCGGCCGTGCACCCGCTGGCCGTCTCGTCCCCGTTTTTCACCGATATTCCGCTCTCCGAGTTCGGGCTGCGCTGGGCGTATCCCGACGCGGTGGTGGCGCATCCTCTCGACGGAGGCCGGGCGGGGGTGCAATGGAAAGACCGGGCGGCGACCCAGGCCGGGTTGGGCGAGGACGGCGACGGCTGGCAGGCCGTGGTCGGCCTGGCGGCGCGGCGGGCGGAGGCGCTCTTCTCGGACCTGCTCGGGCCGCTGCCGCTCACGCCGAACCACCCGTTGCTCCTGGCGCGCTTCGGGGTCAAGGCGCTGGCGCCCGCCGCGTGGACGGCAGCACATTTTTTCTCGACCGACGAGGGTCGGGGGCTTTTCGCCGGACATGCAGCGCACTCGATCCTCCCGCTCGAACGCGTCGGGACATCGGCCGTGGGGATCATGTTGGCCGCCAGCGGGCACCACGCGGGCTGGCCGGTGGCACGCGGGGGCTCGGGGGCGATCGCCTCCGCGATGGTCGGCTACCTCGAGGCTCTCGGCGGCGCGGTCCACTGCGGCACCACCGTGGATGATCTCGCGGCGCTCCCTGCTGCCGACGCCTACCTCTTTGACACGTCTCCGCTGATGATGACGCGGATCTGCGGCGCTCGCCTTCCGGCGCGCTACGTCCGGCGGGTGAAGCGGTTTCGCTATGGCCCCGCGGTCTTCAAGCTCGACCTCGCGCTCGACGGGCCGGTGCCGTGGACAAATGCCGACTGCCGGAAAGCCGCCACCGTGCACGTGGGCGGAACCCTTGATGAGGTCCGCGCCAGCGAGAGGGCGTGCTGGGAGGGGCGCGCATGCGAGCGCCCGTTCGTGCTCGTGGCGCAGGCCGGGGTCTGCGACCCGAGCCGCGCACCGGAGGGACGGCAGGCGCTTTGGGCCTACTGCCACGTGCCCCGCGGATGGAAAGGCGACGCGACGGAGGCGATCCTTGCCCAAATCGAGCGTTTCGCCCCCGGCTTCCGCGACCGGATTTTGGCCGTGCACAAGATGGCGCCGGCAGACCTCGAAGCGCACAACCCGAACTACCTCGGCGGGGACATCGTCGGCGGTGTCCAGGACCTCGCCCAGCAGTTCGCCCGGCCGGTGGCGCGGCTCGACCCGTATTCGACACCGGCCAATGACATTTTTATCTGCTCGTCATCGACGCCCCCCGGGGCGGGCGTCCACGGGATGTGTGGCTACCATGCGGCGAAATCGGTGTTGCGGAAGGTGTTCGGGATCGGCCTCTAGATCACGGCATCCCCACTGGCGCCGCAACGTTCGGCGCCGCTCCCGGTTTACTCGCCGATGCGAGCCTTGTCCCTCATCACCGCATTGATTGCCGGGGCGGCGGAGGCGGCGGAGCACGTCGTGGTGGTCTCGGTCGACGGATTGCGACCGCAAGCCATCGAGGCTCTCGGACCCGGGGGGGCACCCACATTTGCGCGGCTGCGCGCCGAGGGGGTGTGGACGCACAACGCCCGTACCGACCACGACTGGACCCAGACGGTTCCCAACCACTCGTGCATGGTCACCGGAAGGCCCGTCGAGGGCGCCGGTGGGCACAACTACACGTCGAATGGCGATCCCGATGCGGGCACCACCTACCACTCGGTGAAGGGGAGCTACGTGACGAGCATTTTCGATGTCGTCCACGACCGCGGGCTGACGACCGCCTTCTACTACAACAAGACGAAGCTCGTGCTCATCGAGCAAAGCTACGACGCCACCTCCGGTGCCGCCGACGTGACGGGCGAGGACGACGGGCGGGACAAGATCGATTTCTCGGAGGTCAGTTCCGACGATACCGGTGCGGCGATCACGGCCCGTTTCGTGGCCGGGCTCACCGCGAACCGGTTCCACCTGAGCTTCCTCCATCTCGTCGACCCCGACAGGGAAGGCCACGGCGGGCGGTGGCAATCGGCCGAATACTTCGCCGCGGTCGGGCGGGTCGACGGCTACCTGGCGACCGTCCTCGCGGCGGTGGAGAACGATCCCATCCTGGCTGACGAGACGAGCGTGATCGTCACCGCCGACCACGGGGGAGCGGGCGGAGCGCACAGCGACGAGACGGACGCCGAAAACTTCATCATCCCGTTCTACGTATGGGGCGCGGACGTGCCCCGGCCGGGCGATCTCTATGCGGCCAACCCGCTCAGCCGGGGCGATCCCGGGATCGCACGGGTTCCCTACGGCGCGCCGAGCCAACCGGTCCGCAACGGCGATGCGGCTAATCTGGCCCTCGCGCTGCTCGGCCTCCCGCCCGTTCCCGATGCGGGGGCGATCATCAATGGCGGCCAGGATCTGACCACCGTCCTTCCGGCGGCGCGCTTCGCCTGCACCCTCTCGCGGAGCGAAAGGGGATCCGAACTGACCTGGGATGATCTCGGTGGCGCTTTTCGCTACACGGTCGAGGTCGGCGACGGGACGGGCTGGACCGAGGCGGCCGGCACGTGGCCGATCGCTGCGACCGGATGGACGGATCCGGCCCCGCCGGTTGGAGCGCGCCTCTACCGGGTGCGGGCGGCAGACTAAAACCGGTCGATGTAGAGCACGTCGGAGAAGAAGTAGATGATCATGACCATGGCGATGGAGAACTTGATCGCCATGCCCGCTCCCGTACCGACGAGGGTGCCGAACCCGCTCTTCCCCGCATGGCCGATCTTCTTCTTGGCAAAGAGCAGCTCGAAGGCCACCGCCCCGACGATCGGGCCGACGAAGATCCCGAGGATGCCGAAAAAGATCCCTACGATCCCCCCGACCAGCGCGCCGAGCGCCCCCCAGCGGCTGGAGCCGAACCAGTGCGCGCCGGCCGCCCCACTCAGGAACTCCAGCAGGGCGGAAAGCGCGAAAAGAAGGGTCATCACGACGAAGCCGACCCACCCGATGCCCGCGTCCGCCCCGTGGATCAGGCGGAACGCCCCGGCCGCGAGGAGGACGAGAAAGGTGCCGGGGATGATGGGAATCAGCGTTCCGACGAGACCGCAGAGCATGAGCGCGACGGCGACGCACCAGGCGGCGATTTCAGCAGAGGTTTCGAGGGCGACTTGCATGGGAGCTACGGCGACGGAGAGGGGTGAAGCACGACATACGCGGATCGCACCGAAAGGGGCACGGGGGAGAAGTCGCTAATCGTAGTTTGTTTCCAGTTCGCTGGGGAGGATCCTGGCGGCGTTGGGATTGGCCTGGTAGGCGGCCACGCCTTCGACGGTGATTTGGGTGTCAAAAAGGTAGAGGCGCTTGAGGCTCGGGAGGGGATCGAGGGATTGGAGGTTTTCGTCATCCACGTTGGTTTCGGAGAGATCAAGATCAACCAGGCTTGGAAAATTCCGCAGGTCGGCCAGATGGTGCGGCTGCAGATCGCGGCTGCCGGTGAGATCGATCATGTGTATTCGCCGGAGAACGCCCATGCGCTGCCAGAGCTCCGGGTCGATGTCCCCTCTCGTGAAGTGAAGCCCGTAGACATCGCGGCTGACCGCCTCCGCCATCGGAACGACGTGGTCGTGCCAGGTCACCGCAAAGGGGTCGGTTTTTGTTCTCCCAAGCCACCGGCCGAGGGGACTGCCAATCCAGACATCGATACCCGCCGACTCCGCATCCGCGATGAATCGCCGGACACGAATCTGGTCGTAGGTGTAGACGACCGCCGCGGCCAAGGTCAGCAGCGCGCAGCTCGCGAGGGCGTAGCGGAGGGGCTTGTTCACGGGTCTTCGATAAAACGAACCTTCTCTCCGACCGGCAACCGTTGGCTCTCCGGCCACGGCTCGCCTTCCTTCGGATAACCGAGGTAGAAGAGCCCGAGGCAGCGGGCATTCTCGGGGAGGCCAAAGCGTCCGGGCGTGCGGTCGTCGTAGAGGAGTGGGGGGGAGGACCAGAACCCGCCGAGGCCGGCGGCGGCGGCGCTGAGGTGGAGGTTTTGCACGGCGCAGGCGACGGCCTCGATCTCCTCGATCTCCGGGATTTTTTCGATCGCCTGCCGCTGCATGGCCACGAGGAGAACCACGGGGGCGAGGAGCGGGTTGTTGCCGAGCTTGGCGAACTTGTCGTCGCGGAACTGGTCGTGCGGGACGATCTCGGTGTAGAGTTGCTGGAGGCGGTCGGCGAGCACCTGGCGGGCGGAGCCCAAGAAAACTTGAAAGTGCCAGGGTTCCGTCATGCCATGGGTGGGCGCCCAGGTGGCATTTTCGAGCAGCTGCTCGAGGAGGGGCCGCGGAACCGGGCGGGTGGTGTCCATGGCGGCGGGCTTGATCGTCCGGCGGTGGCGGATGAGGCGGGTGAGAGCGGCGAGATCAGTTTCGGACATGGATCGTGATCCACCTTGGCACGGAAGTGGCTCCACCGCTATTTGACGCACGGGGCAAGCCCTCTAGGGGTGCGCGCATACCATTTTGAAACGAATCGGAATTCTGACATCTGGGGGAGACTCGCCGGGCATGAACCCGGCGATCCACGCCATCACGAAATCGGCCCAGAAGGCGGGGGTGGAAGTGGTGGGGATCGAACGCGGCTACGCGGGGCTCCTGGAGGGATCGGTGCGCACCTTGGACGACCGCGCGATCAGCGGGATGGGACGGCGGGGCGGGACGATGCTGGGGAGCAGCCGGTGCCGCGAATTCGAGGAGGTCAGCGGCCAGCTCAAAGGCTTGGTGCGGCTCAGGGAGGCCGGGGTGGAAGGCCTCATCGTCATCGGTGGCGACGGATCGCTGCACGGGGCGCAGGCGCTCTACCGCCACGGGTTTCCCGTCATCGGGATGCCGGGTACCATCGACAACGACCTCGGTGGCACGGACCTGGGGATCGGCGTGGACACCGCGCTGAACACGATCATCTCGCTGGTCGATATGATCAAGGACACCGCATCGTCCCACGAGCGGTGCTTCGTGATCGAGGTGATGGGCCGACGGAGCGGCTACCTCGCGGCGATGGCCACCTTGTCGACGAATTCCCACGTGGCGGTGCTCCCGGAATTCCCGGCCAACCCCGAGCGGATCGTCAGCGTCATCCGCAACAGGTTCGCCAGGAAACTCCCGAACACTATCATCCTTCTTGCGGAGGGCGTCTGCTCGGTCGCCGACCTGACGGCGCAGATCGTCGAGGCGGGCAAGGGGCTCATCCAGAACGATATCCGCACGATCGTGCTCGGGCACCTCCAGCGGGGCGGCGCGCCTTCCCACTACGATCGGCTCCTGGCCACCCAGCTCGGGGGCGCCGCCTTCGGCGCGCTCATCGCCGGGGAGAGCGGGAAGATGGCCGGCAAGATTCGCGGCGACATCGTTCTCAACGACTTCGACACCGTCTTCCGCTCGAAACGCGACCTCCGTCACAAGATGATCGAACTCGCCCAAAAGATCGGCGTCGAGTTCGGCGACTACTGAGGTGTCGGGCTACGGTTCCGGCGTGCTGGGCACCTCGACCTCGGGGTTGAACTCGAGAAGTTCTTGGTGGATGCCGAGGGCCCGCCGCGATGTCGAGAAGAATGCGTCGAGGTCTTGGATCGTCGCCTTTTTCTGTCCGATCAGGTCGTAGAGGCGGGCGGTCTGGGATTGGAGTTCGCTGCCGAGGGCGTTCATACCGGCCTGCGCGCGGTCGTAGGCTTGGGTGTACTGGGCGTAGATTTCCTGGTAGGCCTGCTGGCGCCCGACGTCCTGTTGGTAGGCTTTGGCCTCCTCGCGAAACTTCCGGCTGAAGATGCGTTTGAGCGCGGAGAACCGCATGTCAGGTGCATCCGGCTGGGCGGTCGCCTTTTCCGCGAGGTAGGATTCCAGCGCTTTGAACTCGCCCATCGGGCGTTGGTACTGTTGCTGGAGAACGTTCAAGCCGGAGCCGATGGCGGCGAGCTTCTCCAGTTCCGCGTCGCTGACTTCCTCGCCCGCCCGGAGCTGGTTTTCCAGCTTTCCGATGTAGGCGAGCGCCTGGTCATTCTCCTCCCCGACGATGGTATTGAACTGGGCGTAGGCCTCGGCGAGACGCTGGGCCTGGCGGGCCTTGAGCTCGTCGATCTGCAGGGCGAAGCCGTCTTGGGCGGCGGCGAGTTCTTGCGAGTGCTGGGATTGCAGGGCGACGATCTCGGCCTCCTTGCCTTCGGATTCCTGCTTGGCGAGTGCGAGTTGGATCTCCGCCTGCTTCCAGGCGGCCTCGGTGGCGTTCTTCTGCTTGAGGAGCTGGAAAGACCAGAGCCCGAGTCCGACGGTGAGCGCCCCGAAGAGCGCAAATGGTGCAAAAAAGGAACGGTCTCCGCTCATGGGCGCATTCTAGTGGCGGAAGCCGCGTCGGCAAGGCTCGCCTCCGGTTCTTACCTGTGGCGACACGTTTTTCTGGCACCCTCCCAAACCCCGGGCGACGGCGCGCCTCCCGCCGCTGCGGACGGCCGCCGTTCCTTCCCCACCGGCGGAGCCGGGAGGACGACCCGGATTCTCACGAGGGCTCGACGGTGTAGCCGGCTCTTCCGTCCTTCACCACGAACCCCGCCGCGGCGATCTCGTCGCGCAGGGCGTCGGAACGGGCCCAATCTTTCGCCTGCTTGGCCGCCCAGCGTTCGGCGGCGAGCGCTTCGATCTCCGCGGGGATGGCGGCGGCAGCTTCTGCTTCGGGCAGCTTCCATCCGCAGATCCTGACGATCTGATCGAAGGCGGCGAGCGAAGCGGACTCGCCATGCTCGACGGCCTTGATCGCGGTGAAAAACTGACCGAGCGCGGCCGGGG
>CAZKYJ010000161.1:0-3904 GCA_964556355.1 uncultured Verrucomicrobiales bacterium
GGAACGCCGGTCTTGTGGGCGTCCGTGATCTTCTTCACGTAGGTCTCGTCGGCCGTGTTCGCAAAACACTCGTTGTGCACCACGACGTCGTAGGGCTTCGCCCAGTCCGGATCGTCGTAGAGGGGGATCTGGGCTTCCGTCCCGTTGCCGCCGTCGTTGACCACCGTCCAGTCGACCTTCGCGTGCTCGTCGACCCCGGCCATGAGCGCCTTGGACTGGAACGCGTAGTCGTGGCAGCACCCGCCGGTGACCAGCAGGGCTTTGAGCGGCTTGTCTTCGGCGACCGCGGTGGTCACCGCGGCGGCGAGAACGAGGGAGAGCGCGAGGGCGCGGCAGGGTTTCATCCCGCGAGCATAGCCCCGCGCGGAACCCGGTCAATAGGCGAACAGGCGCCGCGGGGCGGCCACGCCGGGTAGAGATCGCTTTGCAAAAGGCCGGAAACCTGTAGAGTGCCGACCCGCATTTGGGGACGACCACCACGATGGCGAAAGAGCACATTTTTCCAGGACAGCGTTGGATTAGCGACCCGGAACCCGAGATGGGGTTGGGCATCATCCTCAAGGTCGAATTTGGCAGGGTCGAAATCTACTTCCCGGCCGCGTCCGAGCACCGGCAGTACGCCATCGAATCCGCCCCGCTCCGGCGGGTGCGATTCGCCGTTGGAGACAAGATCACCACCCATGACGGCAAGGAGAGCGTGGTGGAGAAAGCGGGCACGCGGCAGGGGCTGATGGTCTACGTGGTCGAGGGCGGTCGCGAGGTGGCCGAGGCCGAACTCTCGGATTCGATCAGTTTTAGCAAGCCGGAGGACCGGATGCTCAGGGCCCACGTCGACGGGCCACGCACCTTCGATCTGCGGGTGGAGGCGCTCGGTTGGATGGCGCAGATCCGCAAGTCGCCCGTCCGGGGGTTCGTCGGTCCGCGGATCGACCTCATCCCCCACCAACTCTCCATCGCGGGGGAGGTGGCCTCGCGCCTGGCGCCGCGCGTCCTCCTGGCGGACGAGGTCGGCCTTGGCAAAACGATCGAGGCCGGGCTCATCCTGCACCGCCTCCATCTGACCGGGCGTGCCTCCCGCATCCTGGTGCTGGTACCCGAGCCGCTTATCCACCAGTGGTTCGTCGAACTGCTGCGGCGTTTCAATCTCCTCTTCAGCCTGTTCGACGAGGAGCGCTGCGCGGCCATCGAGGCGGGCGACGCCGGCGCGAACCCGTTCCTCGACAGCCAGCTGGTGCTCTGCGGGCTCGATCTTTTCGAAAACAATCCCGAGCGCATCCCGCAGATCCTCGAAGCCGAGTGGGACCTCCTGGTCGTGGACGAAGCCCACCACCTGGAGTGGACGAAAGACGGGCCCGGCGAGGACTACCTGCTCGTGGAGGCGCTGGCCGAACAGACCCCCGGATTACTGCTCCTCACGGCCACGCCCCAACAGCTCCGGCCGGAAGGGCATTTCGCCCGGCTCCGGCTGCTCGACCCCGAGCGCTACTCGGATCTCGACGCATTCCTCGAGGAGACGAGCCACTACGGCGAGGTGGCAGCAGTCGTCGGGCGCCTGCTCGACGGTGGCGATCTCACCGCCGCCGACCGGGCGCTCTTCGCCGAAAAGTCGGCGCGCATCACGGCGCAGGCCGACGCGCTGGCGGGTGGCGACGCGTCCGCGCGGGCACGGCTGGTCGACGACCTGGTCGATGAGTTCGGAACCGGGCGTGTCATGTTTCGCAACACCCGGGGCGACCTCACGGGGTTTCCCGAACGCAAGGCCTTCATGGTGCCGCTGGACGGCGAGGACGCGATGGCAGCCAAAATCGGGTGGCTCGTCGCCTTTTTGGCCGAGCTCGGGGAAAACGAAAAAGTGCTCCTCATCGGCAAGACCCGGCAATTGGCCGAAGCGGTTTCCGAAGAATTGCTCGCCGTGGTGCAGGTGAAAGCGGCGCTTTTTCACGAGGACCTCAACCTGATGCAGCGCGACCGGAATGCCGCCTACTTCGCGGAGGAGGACGGCGCCCGCATCCTCATCTGTTCCGAGATCGGGAGCGAGGGGCGCAACTTCCAGTTCGCCCACCACCTGGTGCTTTTCGACCTCCCGGACGACCCCGGTCTGCTCGAGCAGCGCATCGGACGACTGGACCGGATCGGGCAGTCCGCCACGGTGCAGATCCGCGTCCCATTTATCAAGGGATCGGCCGACGAGGTCCTGGCGAAATGGTACCACGACGGGCTCGGCGCTTTCGAAAGGTCGCTGCACGGCGCGGCGGCCATCGTCGATGCCGTTGGGGATCTGTTAGAGCGAACGAAGGCCAAGCCCTCCGCCTCGGCCATGAAGGCGCTTGTGAAGAGGTCGCGGGAAGTGCGTGCGGAAGTGGCGCGGCGTCTCGAGCGGGGCCACGACCGGCTCCTCGCGCTCAACTCCCGACGCCCCGAGGAGGCGGCGGCCATGATTGCCGCGATCCGCGCCGCGGATTCCGACGATGCCTTCGAGGAATTCCTCCTCCGGCTCTTCGACCACTTCGGGCTCGGTGTCGAGGATCTCGACGAGCACACCTACCTGGTCACGCAGGGCAACGTCATCACCGACGCCTTCCCCGCGTTGCCGGACGACGGGCTGGCCGGCACCTTCGACCGCACCCGCGCGCTCTCGCGGGAGGACATCGGCTTCTTCAGCTGGGATCACCCGGTGGTGCTCGGGGCGCTCGACCTCCTGCTCGGCAGCGAGGCGGGGAACGCCGCCTTCGCCGTATGGGACCAGGAGGAGCGGCCGGAAGGGGCCTTGCTGGAAGCCTACGTCGTGATCGAATGCGTCGCCCCCCCCGCGCTGCACGCCGACCGCTTCCTCCCGGCGACACCGTTGCGGGTGGTCGTCAACCACGCGCTCGACGACCATTCCGAAAACGAGGCGCTCAGGGAGGCCAGCCTGCACAGCGGCGAGCCGTCCACGCTTTTCGGCAAGGCGGTCTTCCGCAAGAAGCTCGTGCCGCAGATGCTCGACAAGGCAAAGTCGCTCGCCAAGAAGCGGGTGAAGGCCGTCGTCGCCCAGGCCCTGGCCGACGCCCGCTCCCAGCTCGACGACGAGATCGCGCGCCTCGAATCACTGCAGGCGCTCAATGACAACGTCAGTCCAGCCGAGGTCGCGGCCCTGCGCGACCAGAAGGAAGCGCTCTGCAAGGCCATCGGCGAGGCGCGGCTGCGGATCGACGCCCTCCGCGTCATCCACCGGGTGCAGACCAAGCCGAAAGTGGTGGCGACGGAAGAATCGTAATCGCCCATCCGAGGGCGCACGGAAATCCGGGATCGATCCTCGATCCCGATCGGCCAACCTCCGGCTTCCCGCTACTTCAACGAGCTCAGATAGGCGACGAGATCGGCGAACTCTTGGGTGTCGAGCAGGGCGGCGAGTCCGGGGGGCATCAGCGAGAGCTCGAGGGCAACACGCGTCTTGACCTCGCCCGTGGGGATGTCACGTGCGATCCCGCCCGGCATGCGCAGCGACAAGGTGTCGGCCGTTTCGGAGATGAGGAGGCCGACGAGTTCCTCGCCGGACGTGAGGGTGACTGCCTCGCCGTGGTAGCCGTGGGATATTCCGTTGGACGGGTAAAGGATGGATTCGAAGAGCGCCTCCGGTGGGAGCTTGTTGCCGATCTCGGTGAGGTCGGGACCGAAGTTGAGCCCCTCACCCCGCACCTGGTGGCAGGTGGCGCAGGTGGCCTTCTCGAAGGCCGCTGCGCCGCGGCCGGCGTTCCCTCGGATCTGCACGAGCTGGGGGATCAGGATGAGGGGCCGTTTTCAGACAGAGCCTAGCCCCGCTGGGGGTTCGGGCATCTCCTCCATTTGCTCCCGTTCGGCCTGTAGCAACGCGAGGGCCTCGGCGTGGCTGAGGCGATCGGGTGGGGTCAACAGCGAGGCCACG
>CAZKYJ010000161.1:3914-6252 GCA_964556355.1 uncultured Verrucomicrobiales bacterium
TGCACGAGCTGGGGGATCGGCGGGAAGTCATCGGCCCCGGGGGCGGGCGGGAGATCGAGGGCGGCGGCGATCGCGTCGCGGATCTTGGCGTCTCGCGAGCGGCCGAGCAGGGCGGCGGTGGTGAACTTTGCCGTTTCTGGAAGCCGCTTGTCCCGAGCGAGTTCGAGGAGTGCGTTTTCGCCCTTCGACGATAGCGCGAGCGCCTCGACGGCGGTACGCACGAGAGCGGCGTCGGCCTCGGGATTCAGGACGGCGACGAGGCGCTCGGTCGCACGCTGGTCGCCGGTGCGCCCCAGGGCGGTGGCCATTGCCGGCGTCATCTCGCCCTCGAGGGCTCCGTCGATCCCCAAGAGGTGTCGGGCGGCATCGGGGGATGATGAATTCTCGACCGCCGCCCGCAGCGCGCCGATAATCTCGGGCGAACCGAGGTTGTAGCGGGCGGCGAGGTCGACCAGAGCGCCTTCTTCCTCCTGGGCGAGGGCGATCCTTTCAATCCGCTCCGCCGGGGCAGTGGCACCGCGAACCCAGAGTAGCACCTTGGCTACGAGGGCGTCGTCGCCCTTGGTGACGAGGTTTTTAACCGTCTGCTTGAAGACCTCGGTTTCCTCGTGGAAGTGCAGCGAGCGGATCAGGCGGAGGCGCTCGGCCTCATCGCCGGTGGCGAGGAGCGCTTTTTCGAGGTAGGGGAGCGCGGCGTCGCAGCGGGCGCGCCAGACGATGTCGATATGGGGTTTCCCCCTCATCACCTTCAAGTAGGTGGCGAACCGCTCGTCCCAGCGGAGCTCAGCGCCGATGCCGAGGGCCTCGAGGTACCAGCGGTCCTGGCCATCGTACTGGGCGGCGAGCCCGGCCCAGGCGGGATCGAACTCCGGGATGGTGACGGAACGGAGTGCGATGGCGCCGAGCGCCCGGGTGCGGGGGTTGTCGTCGTCGAGCGACACGGCGCCTACGGCATAGGCGGAGGTGGCGCGGAGTTCGGGATCGTCGAACTCCAGGGCCTCGAGCTGGTAGGCGGCGATCTGCGTCCCCTTTTTGTGACGGAAGAGGTGGAAGAGCCGCGCGCGCTGACGGGGGTCGAGTTCCTCGTCACGGAACGGGGCGAGGACGAGCTCCGCATTGTCGGCGCTGACCATTTCGTCGAGGGCCATGAAGGCGAGATAGCGGGTCGCCTCGTTGGGCGAACGCAGTGCGGCAAGCGAACCTCCGATGGTGGAGAAGTCGTGCTCGGGCACCGTGTAGCTGTGGCCGGGGGGCGCGACGAGGAAGAGCCGGCCGCGTTCGACATCACCCATCCCGTGTCCACCCACGCCGGGGTCGTACCAATCGGCCACGATGAGCGAGCCGTCCGGCGCCACGCACACATCGGAAGGGCGGAACCACCGGTCGCGGGTGCCGTTGAGGATATCGACGGTCTCAGCGGAGAAACCGGCGCCATCGAGGGTCACGGGATAGGCGCGCACGACGTTCGGACCGGCGTCGCAGTGGATGACCTGGCCGCGGAAGACCTCGGGGAGGAGGTCGCCCTCGTAGACGGCGATACCGGTCGGCGATCCTGCGCCGGTCTGGAGCAGGTTGGGGACGACGCCGGGATCGTTGAGGTGCCAGTGCTGGAGCGGGATTTCCTCCTCCATCCCGGGGCGCGGGCTGCGCCAGCCGGAGCCGTCGACCTCATCGACGTAGCCGTAGTTGCCGTAGGGCATGACGTAGTTGATGCGCACGCCCCGGTTGCCGTCATCGTCGTTGTCCGACTGCCAGAGGCGCCCGAACGAATCGATGGCGACCTCCCAGTTGTTCCGGAAGTTCCAGGCCAGCGTCTCGACCTGACTGCCGTCGAGGTTGCAGCGGAAGATCACGCCCTGGCGGTAGGGGCGGCGGTCGGTGCGCACCTCGTTTCCGGCCATATCGACCACGATGTTTCCCTCGGCGTCGCAGAGCTGGCGGGCGGCGTTGCCAAAATTGAAGTAGAGCTTGCCATCCGGACCGAAGTGAAAGGCGTGGATGCCGTGGTCGTGCTGGGCCCCGCCGATCTTGGTGAAGAGCATCTCTTTGCGGTCGCTCTTGTCATCGCCATCGTCGTCGATCAGGTAGAAAACCTCCTCCCCGGCGGAGACGAGAACTTTGTTTCCCAGCACGCAGATCCCGTGGGCGGAATCGACGTCGGTGCCCTGGTGGAAAACGGTCGTCTTGTCGGCGCGGCTGTCGCCGTCGGTGTCCTCGACGATGAGGATGCGATCGCCGGCCGGGCGTTCGCCCCGGTGGCTGCGGTAGTTGACCACCTCGCAGACCCAGACGCGCCCACGGTGGTCGATATCGATCGAGCTGGGCGAGAGAAGATCGG
>CAZKYJ010000161.1:6262-8431 GCA_964556355.1 uncultured Verrucomicrobiales bacterium
TCCGGGTGGACGTCGAGGGACGCCACCGCGTCTTCGGGTTCGTGGCTGGCGTTGCCCGAACTGCTGCTCGATCGGTTGGCGGCCACCAGCCGCGCGGGATCTTTGTCGAAAACCCAGAACTGCACCGAGGCTCCCCCCTGTCCAGAGCCGCGCACGTCCAGCCCCGCCTTGGCCTGGAAGCGCTGGGATCCCCCGGGGATGGCGTAGGTGATGATCGAGTTGGCGTGCGTGCCGAGCCCCTCGGGATAGGGCTGCCCGTCGACGACGAGCGGGCCGCCCTCGACGTTCGCGTTCTTGTGGACGTTCTTCCAATCCGTCGTGGCCGACTTCCACTCGAGCTGGACCAGCGGCTTGGTCGAGCCGTCAGCCAGTATAAGGCGGGGAGCGATCCAGTCCGCCCAGTCCGCGCTGTAGCCGTTGCCGCCGTCCGTGACCACGAGGTAGAGCTCCTCCGCGTCGGCGGGCAACGGGATGTCGATATCCACCATGTGGCCCGGGGTGTCCGGGGTGACGAGCGGGGATTTGAAGAGCGGCTGTGGGTCGGCGGCGATGGCAACCGACAGCGAGGTCGCGAGCCCGGCGAGGATGAGGCGTGGGAGCATCAGGGGGAGGGGACTAGTTGTTGACGAAATCTTGGTGGAGAACCTGCGCCTCGCTCATCTCCAGCTCCCCGGGCTGGATCACGAGCCGGTAGTGCACCGTCAGCGGCTTCTCCGGGGTGACTTCCGCCACGAAGTAGGAGCCGAACCGACCGTAGTCGCGTTCGGAAAACATGGCGGGCTTCGGGTTGTCGGGATGGTCGAGGTAGAGGGTCGAGTAGCGCTCGCCCCCGACGACGAAGCTCATGGCCTTCCACGGAAGGTCGATCTGGTCTTTGTTCCCCGGCCAGTTGCGCGTCTCGCCGGGCTTGCCCTCGCCGTCGGGGCGGAGGTAGATCGTCTCCTTCGCGGTCTTGTCATTGACCTCGTTGGAGGCGCGGAACTGGAAGCCGGCGTGCTGCGGGTCACCGTCGACCACCAACTTCGGGAGTTCGGTCGTGAGCGTCGAGGCGAAGTCGACGATGAGGGCATCGCCGTCTTTGCGGAAGCGGAGGGTGCGCTGCTCGGTAGCAAAGACCTCGCCGTCGGGGGCGCCGTGCCAGTCGATCGATACCGTCTGGGTGGCCGAATTCTCACCGGTCTCCTGGTTGATGAATTCTTCGTGGGTCTGGTAGGCTGGCTTCTTGCAGTGCCAGGTGTCCGCGCCGTACTCCTTGCCATCCTCCGTGGTGTAGCGGCACTTGGAGAACCCGTAATAGATGCCGCGGTGGTGGGTGTACTTGCCTCCCGGGCCTTTGGTGATGAAGTCCTCGCCCTCCGTGTCGAAGACGTGGTGGAATGGCTTGTAGGTTTCCTCGCGGCGTTCGGCGGAGGATTCGTCCATCCGCTCGTAGACGTAGCGGGCGACGTTCTGGCCGTCGAGCCGGAGGTCGGTGTATTTCCCTTCGCGATCGACCCACTCGAAACCCGCGGTGGCGGTGGCGGCGAAGGCGGTGGTAGCAAGGGTGAGGGTTGCGAAGACGGTTTTCATTCAGGTTGGTTTTTTGGTGAGCATGACGTAGCGCACGTCGGGGGCGGAATCTCCGGGGATCTTCAGGGCACGCAAGGTGAGCGTGCCCCGGGACTCTGGCAAGGTGAAGGTACCCAAAACCAGGGGGCGAAAATCTTTGACGAACGACTCGGGGCCGCGGTCGGCACGGTCGAACGCTTCGCCCACCAGCGGCGGGTCGTGCGCTTCGTTGACGGTGTACCGCACGGTGGCCTCGCCGAACCCGAGCTCGATCTCCGCTCCCACGTCGTCCGCCGCGCAGGTGTAGTGGAGCACGGCTTCGTAGTCGCCTGCCTCCCCGACCTCGATGTCCCAGGTGATCGTGTCGTCGGTGCTCGTCCAGCCGGTGAAGTAAGAACAGTTCGGCGCCCTGTTGCTGCGCCGGACGTTGCCGTGGGGGACGCCGTCCCGGGCGGGGAGGGGTGTGGTCGCGGAGTAGCCCACCGTGAACGGGCGGCCTTTGCTGGCGGCCGCGACCGCCCTGGTCTCTTCCAGGAAGTCGTGCGCGATCTCGCGTAGCCGTGCCGCCTCCCCCGGGTGCGCGGCGGCGACATCGCGGTGCTGGCCGCCGTCGGCGACCAT
>CAZKYJ010000162.1:0-8421 GCA_964556355.1 uncultured Verrucomicrobiales bacterium
GGATCTCCTTGCGTAGATCCCGGTCGGAAAGGACGGTGTTGCCCTGGAAGACGATGTCGTTGAGGAGCGCCTTCTGCCCCTCGTCGATGGTGAAGACCACGCGGGAAAAGCCGTCGCGCGAATCTTCGACGCGGTAGCTGACGGAGGCGTTCGAATAGCCTTTTTTGGCGTAGAGCGACTCGACCTCAGTCTGGGCCACCTGGAGGTCGGCATCGTCGAACGAACTCCCGATGGACAGGTCTAGGGAGCGTCGGAGGCGGTCGTCACTGAGGCCGATGTTCCCATTGAAAACCACCTGGCCGAGCAGCGCGCGCGCGGAAACGACGACGATGACCTTGACCCCACCCGCCGTGTCTTCGGTGAGCATCCGGACATCGTCGACGAGCCCGCCGTCGTAGAGGTTCTTGATGTCACCCTCCAGCTTTTCCTGGGTGAGCGGCTCGCCGACTTTGGTGTCCATGTTGGCGAGGATGCGGTCGCGGGCCACGGTCTGCTGACCGATGTAGCGCACCTCGATCTCCGTGACGGTCTTGGGCTCCGGGGCGGCCGGCTCGGGGAATAGCGCGTCGGCGTCCTGGGCCGCCGTCGTGGAAACTCCGAGCGGAGATGCCGAAATCATCAGGGCGGTGGCCAGAATGGCGACCGAAGACTTCCGGGCGAATTGACGAAGATTCACAATTTTCATTAATATTTAAGAGCTCTAAAATTACTGGGGAGAACGCGCGGGATTTCCCTTAAAAGTCGGAGGGCTGTATCATCGGAACTCATCGGTTCGCGTCAAGGTCGAATTCGCACCGGAGAGACGATTTGCAACGCGGTGCGACGCAGATCCGAAAAATGACAATCGGGGCGTCGCCGCACCGTCTCGCACCACGTCCCGTCCCGCCGGGATCCGGTGGCGTCGACCGATCGGCGGATCCGGAGTGGGACGGCCGTCGGCGATGGTGCCCATGGCCAGCTCCCGCTGCCCGTGGAGACTACCGTCCCCGTTTCCTTCGGCGAGCCGGATTGAGATTGGGGTGAACTCGCCCATCACAAGAGGGTATACCCCAGATGTCGCGAACCCCTCACCTTATTCTCGCGGCACGGCGCCAGGGCGACCTACGCGAGTACGTCCTTGACGACGTGGCCGTGGACGTCGGTGAGGCGGAAGCGGCGGCCCTGGAACCGGTAGGTCAGGCGCTCGTGGTCGATTCCGAGGAGGTGGAGGAGCGTGGCGTGGAAGTCGTGCACGTGGACGGGGTCGGCGACAACGTTGTAGCCGTAGGGGTCGGTCTCGCCGTGCACGGTGCCCGGCTTCGTGCCGCCGCCGGCCATCCAGATGGTGAAGCAGCGGGGGTGGTGGTCGCGTCCAAAATTGCCGGGGTTCAGCTTGCCCTGGCAGTAGTTGGTGCGGCCGAACTCGCCGCCCCAGATGACGAGGGTGTCGTCGAGGAGGCCCCGCTGCTTCAGGTCGGTGACGAGGGCGGCACTCGCCTGGTCGGTTTCCTGGCACTGGCGCTTGAGGTTGTGGGGCAGGCCGCCGTGCTGGTCCCAGCCCTGGTGATAGAGCTGGATGAACTTGACGCCCCGCTCGGCGAGGCGGCGCGCCATGAGGCAGTTGGCAGCGAAGGTGCCGGGGTCGCGCGAGCCGGGGCCGTAGGCATCGAGCACGTGGTCGGGCTCGGCGGCGAAGTCGGTGGCCTCGGGCACGGACGACTGCATGCGGAAGGCGAGTTCGTACTGGGCGATCCGCTCGTTGATGGCGGCATCGGGCGTGCCGGAGAACTGGTGGGCGTGGAGCTGGCCGAGCGCGCCGATGGCGCGGGCGCGCGCCGCGCGGTCGATTCCGGGCGGGTTGTTGAGATAGAGGACGGGGTCGTCCCCGGCACGGAACTGGACGCCGGAGTGGCGGCTGGGCAGGAACCCGCTGCCCCAAAGGCGCGCCGCGAGGGGCTGGCCGCCCTTGTCCTTGGAGACGAGGACGACGAAGGACGGGAGGTCCGCGTTGTCGCGCCCGAGCCCGTAGTCGAGCCAGGACCAGATGCTCGGCCGTCCGGGGAGCTGGCTACCGGTCTGCAGGAAGGTGACGCCCGGCCCGTGGTTGATGGCGTCGGTCTGCATGGAGCGGATAACGCAGAGGTCGTCGGCGATCTTGGCGGTGTGGGGGAGGAGCTCGCTCATCCACATCCCGGATTCGCCGTGCTGGGCAAACTTGAAAGGCGAGCCCACCAGCGGCAGCGACGCCTGGTTGCCCGACATCCCGGTGAGCCGCTGGCCGCCGCGCACCTCGTCCGGCAGCTCGCTCCCGTGCTTTTCATTGAGCAGCGGCTTGTAGTCCAACAGGTCCATCTGGGACGGGCCGCCCGCCTGGAAAAGGAAGATGACCCGCTTGGCCTTCGGCGCAAAATGGGGCGCCCCGAGCGCGGGCGCCGGGTCCGCCCCGGACGCGAGGTCAGCGAAGGCGAGGCCGCCGAGGCCGAGGCCGAAGCGAGAGAGGAAGTGACGTCGGGAGTGCATGGATTCGAGTTCTAACTGTCAAGCCGGAGGACCGGCAACGGGTGGGAGGACGCGGGCTTTGGAGGGCGAGGACTGGTCACCTCACCCCAATGGGGCTGGAAGCCGCCGGCGGGAGAAGAGCTGCGGGAGGTCGTGTCATTCTTGGGGATGGTAAAGGCGAACGGTCTCATCAGTGGAATACCCGAGCCACCTCTCGCGCTCCCCGTTCAATCGGGCGCGGACTTCCCGGTTCTGGTCGTCCTCCTCCCGGGCGGGTTCGGCCTCGTAGAGCAGCGCCTTGATCACGCCGAGCTTGGCAAACCTCACGCGTTCCGCGGATCCCGCCACCTTTTCAGCGCTCGATGCATGAGCGAGATGGTGGCGTAGCTCGGCCTCGCGTTTCTCGAGGATCGCTTTCTTCTTTTGCGCTCCGGTTCTTCTGACGTAGGCAGTCATTGTCTCGATGTGATCGCTAGCGCTTCACGACGCTCCCGTCATAGTTGAGGAGCGTGTTCACCACGACGCCAGCGGCCGCCACCCGCGGGGCGGGGAGAGCCGGGTCGCGAGGGGCATCGCCGGTGGCGAGAAACTTCTCGGCACGGGCGGGGTTCCGTTGGAAGGATGTGAGTTCGGCGTTGTAGAGATTTGTCAGGATCTCGCGCTCGGTGGCGTCGGGCTGGCGGGCGGTGAGCGTGCGGAAGGCGTCGCCGACGATGGCGGCCACGTCCTCGCCGTTCGCGCGGACCAGCTTCTCACCCAGCACGCGGGCGGCCTCGACGAACTGGGTGCCATTGAGGAGGACGAGGGACTGGAGCGGGGTGGCGGTGGTGTCGCGCCGCGCCGCGCAGACGTCACGCTTCACGGCGTCGAAGGCGAGCATGACGGGGGCCGGGCCGGTGGTTTTCCAGTAGGTGTAGAGGCTGCGGCGGTAGAGGCCGTCCCCCTTGTCGGGGGTGGCGGGCTTGAACGACTCGGCGATCTCGTAGGGCCTGACCGGCGGACCGCCGACCTTCTCGACGAGCAGGCCGGAAACAGCGAGGGCGCTATCGCGCAGCATCTCGGCGGAGAGCCGGTGGCGCGGCCCGCGGGCGAGGAGGTCGTTGCCGGGATCGTCGGCCATGAGCTCGGGGGTGCCCAGGCTGCGCTGCCGGTAGGTGTGGGAGGTGACGATGGTGCGCATGAGCTCTTTGACATCCCAGCCGCTGTCCATGAAATTCGCGGAGAGCCAGTCGAGGAGGCGCGGGTAGGTGGGCTTCGTGCTCTGGCTGCCGAAATCCTCGGCGGTCTCGACGAGGCCGCGCCCGAAGCAAGCCTGCCAAAAACGGTTGACGGCGGTGCGGGAGGTGAGCGGGTGGTCGCGGGCAAGCAGCCACCGGGCGACGCCGAGGCGGTTGCGCGGCGCGCCCTCGGGGAGGCCGCCGAGGAAGGCGGGAACGTCGTTGCCGACCTGCTCGGCACGGGCGTCATACAGGCCGCGGTCGAGCCGGTAGGCGGGCTTGGGCTCGGGCAGCTCGCGCATGACCATGATCTCGCGGACGCCGTCGCGGAACCGGTCGCGCGCCTCGCGGGCGGAGGCAAGCGGGCCACCGCCCGCCGGGGCGAAGACGCGGAAGTTGTCGACGAGGCCGCCTTTGAAACCGAAATCGCGCATGCGCTCGCCGATGGTGATGGTGTCGCCACCGCCGCCGGTGATCTGCCGGGTCAGGGCGTCGCGCACGACTTCGGTGGCGACCGGCTGGCCGTCGACGACGATCCCGAGACCGCCCGCGCGGCTGGAGCCGTCGTAGGTGACCCTGACATCGACCCAATCGCCCACCGGCAACGGGTCGATGGCCCTGACTGAGATGGCGTTGCCGGGCCAGAAGTGGATGAGCGACCACTTGAGCCGACCGTCCTCGATGAGCAGCTCGTAGCCGCGGCTGGCGGCGTCCGTCCAGGCCTTCGAGCGGTGGAAGACAACGGCGCGTTCCAGCACGGAGGGGGCCCGGAGCGAGAGGGCGACGGCGAACGGCTGCCAGCGTGGAAAGTTGCCGACTTCCAGGGTGACGGGGTCGTCGCCGGTGAGCTTGACCGCGCCACCATCCCTCCCGGGGACGATGGAGTTCTCGCCGGAGATGCGGAGGAGGGTGTCGGGATCGACCTCGTTGCGCGCCGGGTCATCGGTCTCGAACCGGTGGTGGGCGACCGCTTGGAGGGCGGGGCCGGCTCCGTCGTTCTGTTCGAGGTCGGCCACCGCCCGCTCGAGTCTGGCCAGCTCGTCTTTTTCCCGCCCGTCCATCAGGGCGAGCGTGGGGGTGGGCACGGAGGGGGTGAAGTAGGAGTAGAGCCCGGCCTCGTCGATATTTTGGAAGAGGCCGAAGAGCTGGTAGTAATCGACCTGGCTGATCGGGTCGAACTTGTGGTCGTGGCAGCGGGCGCACTCCATGGTCAGACCGAGGAAGGCGGTGCTGATGGTGTGGATGCGGTCGGCGACATACTCGACACGGAACTCCTCCTCGACAGAGCCCCCCTCGACCTTCTGCTGGTGGAGGCGGTTGAAGGCCGTGGCCAAGACCTGCTCGTCGGTGGGGTTCTCCAACAGGTCGCCGGCCAGCTGCCAGGTGACGAAGGCGTCGTAGGGCAGGTTTTCGTTGAATGCTTCGATGACCCAATCGCGCCACGGCCAGACATCGCGGTCGCGGTCGACCTGGTAGCCATAGCTGTCGGCGTAGCGGGCGAGGTCGAGCCAATCGACGGCCATGCGCTCGCCGTAGCGGGGCGAGGCGAGCAGCCGGTCGACGAGATGCGCGTAGGCGTCGGGGGAATCGTCGGCCACGAAAGCCGCGATCTCTCCGGGGGTGGGCGGCAGGCCGGTGAGATCGAAGGTGACCCGGCGGATGAGCGTTGCTGGATCGGCCTCGGGCTGCTGGGCGATCCCCTTTTTGGCCAGTGCGTCGACGACGAAAGCATCGACCGGATGGGGCGCGGCGTCGGGCACCGGGACTTCGTCGGGGACGGGCACGAACGCCCAGTGGGTCTCGTACTCGGCACCCTCGGCGATCCATTGGCGGAGGGTGGCGACGTCGGCCACGGACAGGCGGCCGATCTTGGACTTCGGCGGAGGCATGACCTCGGAGCTGTCGTGGCTGGCCACGCGGAAGAGGAGCTCGCTGGCGTCCGGGTCTCCGGGCACGAAGGCGCCGGCGGCGATGGCGTCCTCCCGGACGTCGAGCCGGAGGTCGGCCTCCCGGGTTTCCTTGTCGGGGCCGTGGCAGAAGAAACAGTTGTCCGAGAGGATGGGACGCACGTCGTCATTGAAGGTGACGGCGGCGGCCGAACCGGTGGCGGCCAGGAAGATGAGGGCGCGGAGGATCACAGGGAGGGGTCGGGTTTGGAGGCGTAGAGGCGGCGCACGTCTGCGCCGTCAAGAGCCTCGGTAAATAGCATGAACTCGTCGATCTTGCCGTTGAGGTTGCGGACGGCGCGCGGTCCGGCGGTGGCGGGCAGGCCCCAGTTGCCCAGCTCGGCGGGGCCGATGCGCACGGGCGTGTCGGCCGCGGCACCGGCATCGTAGACCTCGATGCATTCGCCGTTGACGTAGTGGGCGCCGCGGCCGGTGCGGGAGTCGAAGGTGGAGGCGAGATGCACCCACTGCCCGGCAGTGCCGGCTCCGAAAACCGGCGGCGAATAGAAGACGTACTGGTCGCCGCCGAGCGCCTTTTTCACCCCCAAGATAAGCCGACCTTCCTGGTCGATCTGGCAGTGCGGGTTGCCGGTGGACCAGCCGTCGGTGAGGAGCAGGCTGTTGTAGACGCGATCGAGCCCGTCGACCTGCACCCACGCGGCAAGGGTGATCGCGGGGTAGGCGCCAGGCACTTCGACGCGGACGCGGTCGCCGGAGGATTTGAAGGACAGGGCGCGCTTGCCCGGGATGCGACCGGGCACCCAGCGCGCACCGACCACCGAACCGTCAGCGCCGGGCGTGTCGAGCCCGCCGGCGTTGGCGATCTCCCGCGAGGAGTCGCCGCCGAAGGGGAAGTAGACGGCCAGCCGGTGATCCGCCCGCGCCCCGGCGCTGAAAGCGCTCCATTCTTCGAAATCGACCTGCCCGCCGGCCGCGGTGCGCGCGTCGAGATCCCCGATGCTCACGAAGCTGTCGGGGGAGAACACCGCCTCGCCACCGCTGGCGAAGGCATCGCCCGCCACGAGCCGACGCCCGCCGCCCAGCGCGACCTCACCCTCGATGACGTGGAGTTCGTGTCTCCCGTCGTGCCCGGCCCAGACCGCGAACTCGGTCCCCAGATCGACCGCCCGGAACGCCGGTGTCTCCACGACAAAGCCCTTCGCATGGTGGGGGACACGGGCGCGCAGCTTGCCGCTCGCCAAGAAGAGTTCGGTCGGTGACCGGAGCTCGAGTTCGGCCGGCCCCTCGACCACCACGCTGGCTCCCGAGTAGAATTCTAGCTCGACCATTCCCCCATCGACGACCAGCGGCCCCGCCGGCACCGGCCCCTCGGCCACGCCGACGTCAAACGCCCGCGCGACCACCGCACAGCCGGCGTCCAGCGCCTCGGCGACGACGTCGGGAGACCGTGAGTGCTGGTAGGCGGCGAAGACGATCAGCACCACAATCCACGCCGCCACGGCCAGCCACCCTTTCCACAATCCCGTGACCGGCATGGCCACGATAGCCGCCTCTCGATCGGTCGCCCCCTCTCCCGCCATCTCGCCGAGGCTGACGCCCAGCTCGGTCAGCCGCACGTATTCCTCGCGCGCCGACTCGCTTTCTCGGAGCATCTCTTGCAGCCGCGCAAACTCCGGCCCGGTGATCCGTTCCTCGTCCAGCGCGTGCGCCAAGCGCTCCAGCTCCAACAGTTCCCGGTCGCTCATCCCGCCGCCTCCCCGAGTTCGATCTCCTGTTTCACGCAGTCGCGCAGCAGCGCCTTCGCCCGCCCGAGCGCCCGGTAGACCGCCTGCGTCGAGCGCCCTGTCACCTGCGCCGCCCTGGCGATCCCGCCGTCTTCTTCGTAGCGCGCCAGCACCATCGATCGGTCGCGCGCGCTCAGTTTCTTCAGACATGTCGCCAGCGCCCGGTGCCGCGCGTCGCCGCCCTCGGCCATCGCCTCCGCCGTGTCCGCCACCGCCGCCACCACGTCGTCGTCGAAAACCAACTTCGAGCGCGCCACCTTCTGCCGCGCCTGCCGCACCTTCCAGTAGGCCACCCGGAACGCCCAGGCGCGGAAATCCGTCCCCTCCTCGAACTCCCCGAACTTCTCCCAAAGCGTGACCGTCGCCTCCTGCATCACGTCCGCCGCATCCGCCGCCGACGGCACCAGCGCCCGCACGTACCCCCGCACCGCCCGCTCGTGGGCGAGGAGGTGTTGCAAGAACTTCGCGTGGTCGCTGGATGGTTCCATCACTGTGACATAGCGCCCGCCGGGGCGATTGGGACAACGAATATTCGACCCCTTCCGATTTTCAGATCTTGGATGAATTAGCCAAGGCCGCCGCCGCATCGGGGCTACAGCGTTTAGGCTTCAAGAACACCCCCGACGGATGCTGCCCACGCAAGACCCTCCCTTCCGCCGGACCGCCATCTTGGTCGCCCCGGCGCAGGAGGCAGCTCCAGCCTGCGCCAGCTCCGTGCCGACATCTCTCTCTGTGCGCCACGCGTCCACCTGGAACATCGCCCGCGGGGGTGTGCTACCTTGCCCAATGCGTTTCCTCCCACTCGCCGCTGTCGTTGCCCTCCTCGCATCCACGTCCCCCGTTCGCGGCGACGATGCTGCCCCCCCCAACCTCGTCCTCATCATCGCCGACGACATGGCCTGGGACGATTCGACGCCCTACGGCCATCCGGACATCCGCACGCCCAACCTCCAGCGCCTCGCCGAGGAAGGGCTCACTTTCACCAACGCCTTCCTCGCCATCTCGTCGTGCTCGCCGTCGCGCGCCTCGATCCTC
>CAZKYJ010000163.1:0-8418 GCA_964556355.1 uncultured Verrucomicrobiales bacterium
GATTCCTTTTTTACATCAAGGATCTGGACTGTCGCTTCGTGGCGCTGAACTGGCACCTCGTGGAGAAGTTTGGCGTGCGCAACAAGCAGGATGTCATCGGCAAAACGGATCACGATTTTGTCCCGGCCTACCTGGCGGACAGCTACGCGCTGGACGATCGCCGGGTGCTGGAGGAGGGCAAGGTGGTGGCGAACAAGATCGAACTGCTCACCAACGGGGATGGCCTGGTCGACTGGTACCTGACGAGCAAGGTGCCGCTCCGGGACCGCAGCGGCACCATCCGTGCCCTCGCCGGAGTGACCCGCGATTTCAAGCGCGGTACCGCCGGCATGCAGGCGGAGACCGAAATGGCGGGGGTCACGAACTACGTCCGCAAGAACTTCGGGCGACGCATTCGCGTGGGGGAGCTGGCGGCGCTGGTTGGGCTCTCGGTCAGCGCTTTCGAACGGCGGTTCCGCAAGTGCTTCCACATGTCGCCACTCAAGTACATCAACCGCGTGCGCATCCACGAGGCCTGCCACGTCTTGAATCGCACGAACGTCCCCATCGCCGTCATCGCTTTGGAAACCGGGTTCTGCGACCAGAGCCACTTCACCAAAGAGTTCATCAAGGTGATGAATACGACCCCGCGGAACTACCGGCAGAACCACGGCAGCGTGCGGGCGGCGAGCGAGAAGTGAGGGCGGGATGGACGCAGAGGCTCACTCAGGATGGCCCGGCGGAAACCATTCGGAGGGAGGCCAGGGAAGCTTGCGGAAATCTTTGTAGCAACGAGCATGCAAGCTATCAAGGGGCGCGAAGGATAAATTGTCCCAACCGTCGCGCCGGGCAAGTTCGACAAATCGGAAGGTGCAGAGGACTTGGCCGAAACTTCCCTTTATCTTGGCGTGGAAGAAATCGCTGCCATCCCAGCTAGCCTCGTCAGGAATTTGTCGGATGCTTCCCCTTCGCTGCCGACGGGCAGTTTCTTGGTCCGGTTCACACGCGTAGCGACCGTCGCCGAGGTATTTGTAGCAGCGCGAGGTTGTCTCGATGGAATCCGTGGCCGTGAATTCGTAGTATGGTGGTGGTTCGATCTGCCGCAAGATCTTCGATTTGACCTTGGCGATCTCGACGGGCCGCGTCTTGTGTCCCGTCAGTCCTGCACGGTTGATTACCTCCAAGACATCTTCTCGAACGAGAAGCGCTCCGTGCGATTGCCAGGATCCGATGAACGCCGTCCGCACCTTTCCGCCGCCCTCGATAAAAACTCTCAGAGGGTAGTGCTCCCAGTCCCTGACCAAAGGGACACGTACCGCACCCTCAGGGGCTCTGAAGAGGTGAAATTTTGGAATAGGGCGCTCCATAGGTGTTTCTATCATTGCCGATTCGGATACGGCGTCGAGATCGCGCC
Organism: uncultured Verrucomicrobiales bacterium; assembly: GCA_964556355.1. Lineage (GTDB taxonomy): Bacteria > Verrucomicrobiota > Verrucomicrobiia > Verrucomicrobiales > DEV007 > CAZKYJ01. Next base: position 1,394 of record CAZKYJ010000163.1, read on the forward strand.
GGGGGATGAGGATTCAGCGTTTTGCATCAGCCTCCTTCTGCGGCGATAGATCCCGCACGCTATGAATCGCAAACAAGGCTACCTCGACAACTTTTTTGGATCGGACGGCAAGACGGTGATCCTTCCCATCGACCACGGCACGGCCATCCCGGTTCCGGGTCTCAACGACGTGGGCGGATTGATCGAAGCGGTGAAGCCGCACGTGGATGGGTTCGTGGTGAATCTCGGGGTAGCGAACGCGTTCGCGAGTGCTCTCGATGGCTGCGGGGTCTGTCTCCGGACGGATGTTTACAAGCCGACCTTCGGGGACAACGAGGATCTCGGCAGTTTCCCGGTCTACTCGATGAACGACGCCTTGGAATGCGGAGCCCACGGGGTGATGAACATGCTCTACACCCACCACCCGAGAGAGGCGGATATCTATCGCGACTGCGCGTCATTGATCAGCCAGGGGATGGAGGTCGAGATCCCCGTGATCGTGGAGGCACTCCCGTTCGGAATCGGCCGGCCGGACGACTACACGCCAGAGAACATCGGGTTCTGTGTCCGCGTGGCGGCGGAGCTGGGTGCGGACGTGGTGAAAACGGCCTATCCCGGCGACAAGGCGGCGTTCGCGGAGATCGTGCAGTCGTGTTTCGTCCCGGTCATCGTGCTGGGAGGGGCGACCTCCGACGATCCGGGCTCGGTATTGTCGATGGTGGAGGACGCCATCGAAGCGGGCGCTGCCGGCGTTGCCATCGGGCGCAATGTCTGGGGCGCGGCGGATCCGGTGGCCATGGCGCGTTCGCTCGCGGAGATCGTGCACGGGTAGCCCCGGCTTCTCCTACGAGTCCGTTTCCGCCTTCGCCAGGGCGTCGGCGATCTGCTTGGCCTCGGCGGCGAGCGGGCTCTCGGGGTATTCGCCGATCAGCTGGTCGAACTTGCGGCGCGCCTCGGGCTTGCGGTCGAGGCGGTAGAGGCAACGTCCGTAGTTGAACAAGATGACGTCGAGAAAGTTCGCGTCGGGGTGCTCGTCGAACACCGTTTCGAACACGTCGAGGGCGCGGGCGTAGTCCTTCTTCTGGTAGTAAAAGTTCGCCATCTTGGCCACCGCTTCGCCGATTCTCCCCGAGTCGGGGAACTGTTCGTAGACTTTCTGGTACTCGGTGAACGACCGGTCGAAGAGGGCGAGCGCCTGGTCCCCGGGCGCCGCGAGCGCCATCTCCTCGTAGGTCTCGGCAATGCCGAACTGCGCCTCGCCACGCAGGGGGCTTTCCCGGAGTTTCACCACCGTGCCGTAGAGGGCGACGGCGCGCGCGCGGTCCCCGAGCTTCCGGACGACGTGCGCCTGCTGGAGCATCGCCTCATCGACGTAGGTGCTCAGCGGGAACTCCCGGAGGAGCCGGTCGGCCATGGCGAGCGCCGAATCGAGCTTCTCCATGGCAAAATAGATCCGCCAGAGCTGCACGTAGGTCTCTTCGAGGGCGCTGCCGCCGACGGCCTCTGCCTCGGTCTCCAGCGCGCGGCAGACCTCGAGCGCCTCCCCGTATTTGATCTCGGCGCGGTCGGCGAGGCCGAACTCTTTGTAGTGGTTGCCGATCTCGGTCAGTGCCGCGGCCGTGCGGAGGTTGGTCTTGAGATGGAGTTCCTGGTCGGCGATCTCCGGACGGGTGACGCGGACCTCGCCGAGGTCGCCCTCGATGCAGGTCGCTTCGGTGGTGCGGACGACCATTTTGCCAACGAGGTTGAGATCGTCCGAATAGCGGATACGCAGACGGTCGGTCGGGAGGGCTTGCAGCGTGCCATCTCCGGCGACCGGCGTCGTGGCAAGCTCGAGCGGGAGGCGCGTGCGGAACTGGGCCGAGTGGTTGGCGGCTTCTTCGAAGGTGGCCTCCACCGCATCGATGGCACGGTAGCGATCCACCTCCGGAGGGACACCGTCGGTCGCGATTTCGGTGCCCTCCGCCTCTGCCGCGATGAGTGCGGCCACCTCTTCCTCGATCTCGGCATCGGTCTTCCGACGGAGGATCTCGATGGTGGCGGTGAGCGTGTCACGGCGGGCGGTGCGATCGTGGTCGGCGTCGGTTACTTGGAGATTGGCGGGTTTGCCGAGGACGACGCCTTCGACGGTCCCGCCGAAGGCGCCGTCCATCACCTGGGGGATGCCGGTGCCGACCGCCCGGACGGTGGCGATCCGCTTCTCGCCGAGCGCCCCCCCGGCGGAGTGCTCGTCGGTGTAGCTGACCTGGATGGAATCGCCCCCTAGCACTTCGAGGATTCCGTTTCCGGGCACCGGGGTTCCCAGCGCGGTCGGCAGCGAGCCGAGGACGAGGCGGACGTTGCGCCCGAGCGGGGCGCAGGGGACGGACTCCTCGTCCCCGGCGCCGCTCCGGCAGGTGAGGGGGACGGTGGATCCAGGGGGCAGGATAGCGAGATCTTGATCCTCCACTTTGAGGTAGAGGCGGCGCCCCGCCTCCACGGCTTCAAGCCGCGCGTCGCCGTCCGCGAATGCCGTGCCGACTTTCTCCAGCGATTCGATGGCACGGCTAAAATGGCCGAGACGGAAGTGGGCGAGCCCGATGTAATAGTAGGCGTCGTTGACCGCGTCCGAGGCCGGGAACGCGTCGATGAGATCGCGGAGGACGGTGAAGGCCTTCCCGTAGGTGCGTCCCTCGAAGTAGCAGACGCCGAGCTTGAGCGTGGCCTCGGCGCGGCTGGCATCGTCTTCGTTCTCCGCAGAGGTCGCCGCCTCGAAGTGGAGGCGCGCGGGGTCGAACTTGCGGTCGGACTCCAGGAGGTAGTTGCCGAGCCGGAGGTGGGCGTCGAAGCGGTGGCGCGAGCGGGGGTAGCGCTCGATGACCGATTCCCAGATTTCCAAGGCCTTGTCCGGTTCGTCGGCTTCAAGGCGGACGTCCCCGGCGTCGAGGAGCTTCCGGGCGGCTCGGTCCTCGATGAGCGAGCCCCGGGGTGCCTTGTCCGGCTCGTCGTCCTGCGCCGGTAGAGGGGCGAGCGGTGCCAGGAGAAGAAATCCCGCGATGGGGAGCAGCCTGACGCTCACGCGAAGAGTTCCGCCACGGGTTGGGCTTCTTTCTTGACCAGGGTCATCGGGCGCCCGAGCGGCGTGGTGACCTCGCGGCGGAAATCGATGCCCAGGGCCTGGCAGATCGTGGCGTGGAGGTCGGAGACGGCCACGGGGCGTTCGGCGGGGAGGACGCCATCCTCGTCCGAAGCACCGATGACGGTTCCGCCGTTGACGCCGCCTCCCGCCATGAGCGCTGAGAAACAGCGTGCGTGGTGGTCGCGCCCGCCGTCGTCGTTCACCCGGGGGGTACGACCGAACTCCGACAGCACCACCACCAGCGTTTTCGAAAGCATTCCGGAGGCGGCGAGATCGTCGATGAGCGAGGCGAGCGCCGGATCCATCACGGCCGCGTGCCCGCGCATCGAAGCGAAGATGTTCGAGTGATTGTCGAACCCGCCACGGTTGACCTGGACGAAGCGGACGCCCGACTCGACCAGCCGTCGGGCGAGGAGCGCCCCCCGGCCGAACTCGGTCTCACCGTAGCGGGCGAGCGTTCCAGCGCTTTCCTTGTCGAGGTCAAAGGCTTTCAGCGCGGGCGACTTGATGAGGGCGACGGCGTCTTCGAGCGCTTTTTGCTCGGCGCGGATCTGGGCGCCGCCGATCTGGGCTGCCGTGCGGGCGTTCATCTTGGCCAAAATATCGAGCCGCTTGTTGCCGCGAAGTTCGCCGATGCTCTCGGGGAAGGCCAGGTAGGGATCGCGCTCGCCGGGCTGGCCGATGTAGTAGGCTTCGCATGACTGCCCGAGGTAGCCCGCCTTCGGTGCCATCCCGCCGATCGAGATGTAGGCGGGGAGCTCGCCGAGGGCATCGCGCTCGCCGGCAACGACCGATCCGATGCCCGGGTGCACGAGGTTGGGCGACTGCCCGTAGCTGGTCTGGAGTTCGTAGGTGGCGCGCCCGTGGTCGCCGTTCGTCCCGGCGATCGATCGGATGAGCGCCGCCCGGTGCATCTGCTTCGCGACCTTGGGAAAGATCTCGCTGATCTCGACGCCGCTGGCCGAGGTTCTGATCGGCGAAAACTCCCCTTGGGTCGGGCGCCCCGGTTTCGGATCCCAGGTGTCGATATGGGACATGCCACCCGAGTTCCAGAAAAGGATGACGTGCTCGGCGGTGTTGGCTCCATTGTCGGCGGCAGCGAGCAGATGCCGGATGGGCATCCCGAGGAGCGCCGCTCCGCTGGTGGCGAGGAAGCGGCGTCGGGACGAGTGGAGGAATTCGTTGCAGGGCATGGTTCGTGGCGAGGTTAGGGGAGATAGCGGAATTCTTGGCTGTTGAGGAGCGCCCAGCGGAGGTCGGCCATGCCGTCGTGGGTGCTGCGGGCACCGGCGATAATCGCCCTGGCGTCGGCGAGCTCGTCCGGCGTCGGAAGCCGGGTGAGCGTCTCGCGGTAGGCGTGGCGGATCGCCGGCGTGGCGTCGTCGGGGTTTTCCGCGATGGTTTTGTGGAGAGGCTCCAATAATCCCACACGCGCCGCTTCGTGTGTCGCCTTCCCGTTCAACATCATCAGCTGCTGACGGAGGGAAGGGGAGTCGTCACGGAACTCGCCGAGGCCGTCGCGCGCGGGCTGTCCGAACACGCGGAGGAAATGCGCCGGAAGCGCAGGCGTGGCCATGCGCATGGTACTCGTGTAGACGGGGTTGTCGTCGACGCGCTCCTCGACCGTCTCCAAGCGGTAGCGCATCGGGGGGCGAACGGCAGCCTGGGCTTCCATGGCTGCCCGCCGGGCCGCCTCAAGCTTCTCGTCGGCCGCGATGCGCATGGCCTCGGCATCTTCCTTCGACTCACCCACCCCGGACAGGGCCGCCTCGAAATCGAGCTCGATCGATTTTTCCAGATCGTATCCCGTGACGGAACCGGGCGCCGCATCCGTACGCATCGACTCCTCCATCATCGGCGCCGGCACCCCGTCATCCGCGGCCATGATCGCTTCGCCGATGGGGACGCGAATCTGCCGGCTCACCGTCCGAACGTTGGCGCCATCAGGCCACTTCTGGTCGAAAAGGTGACCCGCAACAAGGACCGAGTCGAAGAGGGACTCGCTGAGCATCCGGCGGACCGGGGCAATCGCGAAGGCGGCCTCGGCGGCGTCCCGCTCGGCCTCGGCGAGATCCGGGGACCCGTGGGTCTGCCGGTAGACCTCGGTCGACACGATCAGGCGTACGAGTCGGCGGAGGTCGTAGCCGCCCGCGACGAATTCGCGGGCCAGGAATTCGAGAGTCGCCGGGTGAGCGATGCTCTGGTAGGCCGAGAAGTCGTCAAGCGGTTCAACGAAGCCGCGACCGATCAGCTCAAACCAGACGCGATTGACCATCGCGCGGGCGAAATACGGATTGGTGGGATCGGTGATCAGTGCGGCGAGCTCGGCGCGGAGGTCGCTCGTCTGACCCAAAGATGAGGCCGTGCCGAGGGCGGCGCTGTCCCGCCGTGCATCCGCCAGCACGTCGGGGAGGTCGTCGGCGCGACCGTGGGACGTTCCCAAGTTGCCGTCGAGTAAGGCATCGAGCGTGGTCTCACCACCTGCCGGACTCGCGGGGGTGGCGGGCGAGGAATCGCGCTGCCTTCCGGCGTGGAAACGCCGGACAAACTCCGGTTCCTCGCCGGGAGCATAGGAGACGCGCCGGAAAGGGAACAGGGGGTCGACCGGAGCGCGCTGGCCCGGGTGGTCCCTCTCCGGTGGCCAGAGCACGGCCATTTCCTCGGCATCTGTGGCAAATGTGACACGCGCAAAATCATTGTCGATCTTCCGCGTTTTCCCGAAGAAGCCGGCAAGTTCGTAGAACTGCTTCTGATTCCAATCGTCAAAGGGGTGGTCGTGGCACTCGGCGCAGGCCAGCCGAACCCCGAGAAATACCTGCGCCGTCGCGCCGGCCAGCGTCATGGGATCCGCCTCGTCGGCCAGGATGAAGCCGACCGCAGGATTGGACGACGGGCGTCCGCTCGCCGAAATCAGCTCCCGCGCGAGCTGGTCGTAAGGCAAATGGTCTTCCAACGACCGATGGACGTAGGCCAGCAGTTCCTCACCTCCCGGAGCCCCGCTGCGGATGCGCAGCAGATCGCTGAAGAATACGGTCCACCGATCCGAGAACCGGGGCAAGGCGAGAAGGCGATCGACCAGTTCCTCCCTTCGGGTTCCTGGGGAAGCGGCCTCGAACATGTCGATCTCCTCCATCGTGGGAATTCTCCCGATCAGATCGATGGTCGTCCGCCGGAGGAACGTCAGGTCGTCGATGGCGGTGGATCGTGGGAGCTGCTGTCCCTCGTTTTCTGCGGCAATCAAGGCATCGATCCGCCGGGCGACGCCGGCCAGAGAGGTCGGCACCGGAGATTCCAGCAGGCGCTGCGCCCGGGGGCTCGCCGCCCGGGACGCCCGCTCGAGTGCGTCGGTTTCGGTGGGGGTCAGACGGGCTCCCTCCGGCCACCGGGCGCCCGCCTCGATCCATCGCCTCAGGATGGCAACCTCGTCGGGCGCCAGCGGGTCGGTCTCCTGAGGCATCGCGTCGTTGTCCTCCGCGGGAAGCGATACCCGATAGAGGAGTTCGCTGGCGTCGGGGTCTCCTGGGACGATGGCTGCACCAGATTCGCCGCCTGCCATGGCCGCGGCGTGCTCGTGCAGGCGTAGTTGCCCCTTGTCTTTCCCCGATCCGTGGCAGCGGATACAGGCACCCTCGAGAATCGGGCGAACCTCGGTTTCGAAGTCGGGGGCCTCCGCCCACCCCGAGGAGGGCATGCCTATAAGAACGATGGCGAGAGCAATTCTTCGGGGGAGCTGCATAGGAAGGGCGAGGATAACCAGATCTACGCGACCGCGCGAGCCGATATTTCGCCCGCAGCCGGGGGGGCTTGCACCGGCGCAATGCCCCCGTCGGAGGGGCGTCGAAGCCCGCGGCGGCGGGTGTTAGCGAGAAAAACAAAAAAAACGTCAAAAGGGGTTTGCGCGTGCCGTGAGGAGGGCTTAGAATCCGCT
>CAZKYJ010000164.1:0-8391 GCA_964556355.1 uncultured Verrucomicrobiales bacterium
GTGGCCGCCGTCTTGCTGGCTGCTGGAGGCGCCGCCGCACACCCCGTGCCGGAGAGCCCTAGTTGGCTGACCTACGCCGGGGCCGGAGGCCCGGGGGCGGGCAAGCACATCGTGTTGATCGCGGCGGACCAGGAGTACCGCAGCGAGCAGGCGATGCCGATGCTGGCGAAGATCCTCAGCGGGCACCACGGCTTCGACTGCACCGTGCTCTTCGGGGTCAACGGGAAAGGGGAGGTCGACCCGACCATGCCGGTCTATCCGGAGAAGGGGCGCGAGTCCGAGTTCCGGTCCCATGACATCCCCGGGCTCGAGCACTTGGCCACTGCGGATCTGGTGATCTTCTACACCCGGCTCCTGACCCTCCCGGCCGAGCAGCAGAATCTCATCGTCGAGTACCTCGACTCCGGGAAGCCGATCATCGCGCTGCGGACGGCCAACCACGGGTTCCGGGGGGCTCTCCCCTACACGATCGATGGGAAGAAGGTCGATTTTGGGCGGGACATCCTCGGTGGTTCGTTCATGGGGCACCACGGGCGCTGGCACGCGGATTCCACCCGGGGGACGTTCGCCGAGGGGCAGGAAGGACATCCGATCGCCACTGGCGTCGACGACATCTGGGGTCCGTCCGACGTCTACCGGACCTACAAAGAGTGGGAGGGGCTGCCAGACGGGTGCACCGCCCTCGTGTGGGGACAACCGCTGATGGGGCGAAGCCAGGATGACGGGCCGAACCCCGACAAGGAGCCGCTCCCGGTGGCCTGGTTCAAAACGTGGAAGACGAGTGACGGCAAGGAGGCTCGCGTGTTCCATTCCACCATGGGGAGCGCCAGGGACCTGCAAAGTGAGGGGCTGCGCCGGATGGTCGTGAACGCCGTCTACTGGGGGCTGGAATTGGAATCTGCTATTTCGCCCACCAGGAGCGTCGACTACGTAGGCCCCTACGAACCCCGTGCCAGTGGCTTCAACTACGAAAAGCTCGGCGTGAAGCCGCTGCGTCCGGAGGCCTACAAATAGCCACCTGGTTCACCACCCCGCCACCCGATGAGAACGCTACCCTTGATCCTCGCCCTGCTCGCCTCGACGGCGGCGGCTGGAGAGCCCCCGAACATCCTGTTGATCATGGCCGATGACCTCGGCTGGTACGACACCCACTTCCAGGGGAACGAAACGCTCGACACCCCGAACCTCGACCGGCTGGCGAGTGAGGGGATGGTCTTCCCGAACGGCTACGCTGCGGCATCGGTCTGCACGCCGACGAGGGCAGCGATGATCACGGGGATGTCTCCGGCGCGGCTGGGCATCACGAACCATGCCCCGGGACACGAGGACGGGATGGTGCCGCCAGGGCGCCACCTGGCCGGGGCCCCGAAGCTGACCTATCTCCCCCTCGAAGCGACGACGATCGCCGAGCGCCTGAAGGACGAAGCCGGATACGCGACGGGGTTTGTCGGGAAATGGCATCTCTCCCATCGGCCGGGAACGGACGGGGATGGAGAACGGTGGGAGCCCCAGCTGCGTCCCGAGTTCCAGGGCTACGATCTGAATATCGGCGGTTGCGACCGCGGCGGGCCACCGAGCTATTTCGATCCCTATCGGATTCCCGCGTTGGCATCGCGCGAGCCGGGGGAGTACCTGCCGGAGCGGATCGCCGACGAGTGTATCGCCTTCCTCGAAGCGAATCATGAGGCGCCTTTTTTCCTCACGCTCTGGAACTACTCGGTACACTATCCGATCGAGGCACCGGAGGAACTGATCGCCAAGTACGAGAGCCGCCCGGTGAAGAATCCCGCCTACGCGGCGATGATCGAGGGCATGGATCGCTCGATCGGGCGCGTTCTGGATGCCGTCGGAGAACTCGGGGTCGCCGACAACACGGTCGTGATTTTCACTTCGGACAACGGATCGCTCTTCGACAACGGACCGCTCCGGGCGAACAAGGGACATCTCTACGAAGGGGGGATTCGGGTGCCGTGGGTCGTCCGCTGGCCCGGGGTGATCGCCCCGGGGAGCCGGTGCGAGGTGCCGGTCGTCAGCACAGATGTGTTTCCGACGCTCCTGGAGGTCGCCGGGCTCGAGCCGGTCCCCGATGTCCCCCTCGATGGGGAGAGCCTCCTCCCGTTGCTCGCCGGGGGCGGCACCCTCCAGAGAAACGCTCTCTACTTCCACTACCCGAACTACGCGTTCCACAAGCAGAACCGTCTCGGTGGCGCGATCCGCCGGGGGAACTACAAGCTCATCCGCTTCTATGACGACGATTCTGTAGAGCTCTATGATCTCGAAGCCGATCGCGGGGAGATGCGGGACCTCGCGTCGAGCGAGCCCGACCTGGCCCGGTCGATGCGGGGTGACCTCGACCGGTGGTTGGAGCAATCGGGAGCCCAAATGCCCGTGGCGGTAACAAAAGAATGAGACGCTCGCACCGTTCCCTGCTCCCCGCGATCCTCTTGCTCGCCGCTGTGGCGGGACCGAGTGCCGCAGCCGAATTACCCAATATCGTCATCATTTATGCCGACGATTTGGGGAACGGGGATTTGTCGTGCTACAATTCCGAGGCGGCCTATCAGACGCCGCGCCTGGATCGAATGGCGGCCGAGGGGATCCGCTTCACCGACGCGCACAGCCCTTCGACGATTTGTTCCCCGTCGCGCTACGGGCTGTTTTCAGGGCAGCAGATCTACCGCTCGACCGGCCGGGGTGGCGGCGCTTTCGAAGGGCCCGGTGGCCCCAGTTATCTGAAACCGGGAACGCTCACCCTAGGGGCTATGCTCCAGGAGAAAGGCTATCGTACGGGAGTTTTCGGAAAGTGGCACGTCGGGCTGACCTGGCTCGACAAAGAGGGTGCCCGACTCGGTGGCGGATTCGAGAACTCGCTGCTCATCGACTACGACAAGAGCACGCCGCTCGTCGACGGTCCCAACGAGCGCGGCTTCGACGAGTCGTTTGTCACGCCGAACTGCCCGACTACGGATCCCTTGTACATCTATATCGAAAATGGCATGGTGCCCGTCCCCGCCGACCGGCGGCACGAACGCGAGACGCTGCCGAACCCCGGCGGCAAATGGCGGTGGGACAACGACGAGGGATGGGTAGCGCCGGGCTACGCGTTCGTGGATGCGGACCTGCTTTTCTTCGAGAAGACGCGCGCGTATATCACCGAGCATCGGGAGAGCAGTCCCGAACGCCCGTTCTTCGCAGTTTTCTCCACCCAGATCGCCCATGCCCCGGTGCTTCCGGCACCGGAGTTCGATGGGGCCACGGGGGCCGGGCCGCGGGGCGATTTCGTCCGGGAGCTGGACACCCTGGCCGGAAGGGTGCTCGATCTGATTGCCGAGCTCGGGATCGACGAGGAGACGCTGGTCCTTTTCAACGCCGACAACGGCGCGGAGACCGTCCATGTCGCGTGGATGCGGGAGGACCACGACCACGATCCATGCAACGGCCGGCGGGGGATGAAACGCGACGGCTGGGAAGGTGGCCACCGGGTGCCTTTCATCGCCAGATGGCCGGGGCGGATCCCCGCGGGGCAGGTGTCCGACCAGATGACGAACACGACCGACATCTTCGCGACGCTCGCCTCCGTCGTTGGCTATGTGCTCCCGGACGACGCCGCGACCGACAGCTTCGACATGCTTCCGGCCATGCTGGGAAGGCAGGCTCCCGGGGAGTCGATCCGACCGCACCTGTTGACGCAGAGCTTTCGGGGGGAGTTCCAGATCCGGCAGGGGAAGTGGAAGTATCTGGACCACCGGGGATCCGGCGGCAATGACTACACCAAGGCTATGTTGGGTAAGTGTGCGCTCCCGGAGACCGAGCCCGGTGCGCCGGGGCAGCTCTTTGATCTCGGGGCCGATCCCGGAGAAACGACCAACCTCTACCACGCGGAGGCGGAAGTCCGCCAGCAACTCCAAGAACTGCTTGCCTCACTCAAGGAAAGCGGGCGCAGCGCTCCGACCGGGCGCGTCCCCATCGGGATCGAAAACATTCCGCGCCTCGAGTAGAGTCGCAGCAGCATCCGGCTGTAAGAGGGGCACACGATGATGAATCGAATCGCATGCATACTACTCGCCTCGCTGGCGGTGACGGCAGTATCGGCTGCGGATCGGCCACCCAACATTGTCTTCCTCCTCGCCGACGACCAGAGTACCTATTCGGTCGGGTGTTACGGGAACGCGGACGTCGAGACCCCGGCGATGGACGCCCTCGCTGCCGAAGGCTTGGTCTTCGACCGCCACTACAACACAACCGCCATCTGCATGGCCAGCCGCGCGACCATCTTCACGGGCATGTACGAGTACAGGACCGGCTGCAACTTCGAGCATGGGAACATGCGTGTGGAGGTATGGGACAAGTCCTATCCGAGATTGCTCCGGTCGGGCGGCTACCTTACGGCATTCGCGGGGAAGTTCGGCATCGAGGTGGACGGTCGCGGGTTGTGCGAATCCGATTTCGATTTCTGGGGCGGTGGCCCCGGACAGACCCACTACGAGACCGCCAATAACAGGTCGATGGCCAAGTACGCCTCGGAGTTCCCCCACGACACGCTATCCTATGGGGCGTTCGGGCGCGACGTCATCCGGAAGGCGACGGAGCAGGGCAAGCCGTTCTGTCTCTCCATCAGTTTCAAAGCGCCGCACAAGCCGGCCGTGCCCGATCCCCAATTCGACGCCATCTACGCTGGAAAGGTATTCGCGAAGCCGGGCAATTTTGGGAGGGAGTTCGGCGAGCACCTGGCACCGCAGAGCAAGTTGGGGAGGCAGTATCCCCGGTTTTTCGAATGGGGCTACGACTCGCGCTACGACGAGGAAATGGCCAAATACCACCAGCAGGTCTACGGGATCGACGTGGCGCTGGGGATGATTCGCGACGAGATCGAAGCGCAGGGGATCAAAGAGAACACCGTGGTCATCTACACGAGCGACAACGGCTATATCTGCGGATCCCACGGCTATGGTTCGAAAGTCCTGCCGATGGAGGAATCCGCACGGGTCCCGCTGATGATCTACGATCCGCGCAGCGCGTCGGCGGGGAAAGGGTGGCGCTGCAGCGAGCTGACGGGAAATATCGATTTTGCGCCGACGATCCTGGCGCTGGCCGGGGTGCCTTCGCCTGCGGGCGTCGATGGCACGAGCCTGCGCGGGCTGCTTGAAGACCCGAGTCGCGGTGGGCACGAACAGATGGCGTTTATCAATGCGTTCGGTCCTGCGGCAACCCACAGCCTTAGCTGCCTGACCCGCCAGTACAAATACACCTTCTGGTGGTATGGCGATGACACAATGGATCCGGTGGAGGAACTCTTTGATGTTACCAACGATCCTCTCGAGCTGGAGAATCTGGCTGGCTCGGCGGATCATTCTTCGACCCTCGAAACCATGCGCCGGAGATATGATGCCGAACTGGAGAAGTGGAAGGCCGGGGCTGTCGATTACAACGGGTACCAACAGTATGGGACGATTTTCGATCGTGACATTGCGCCTGATACGAAGAAGGTCGTCAAGAAAGGGCGATGAAGTTAGAGAGAATTCTTTAGCCCGCTGCCGGGGCGCGCAGCCGCCGGTAGTCGGCCAGGATTCTTTCCATGCTCGAGACTCTTTCCGCTAGATATTTTCGCCAATCTCCTGCGATCGCACCAAAGAATCCGACAAGCGCGAACTGCCGGACGCGGCAGCGGGAGCCCTGAGTATGCATCCATGTGAGGGCGAGGGCGACGATGACGGAGAGGATCGAGATGCCGAGGAAGAGGTCGAAAACCGTCAGCCCGTGAATCACTGGAACATCAAATGAGAGCGCGTGCCCCCGGCGTAGCCAAGAGCGACCCAGCAGTCCAGGGTGCCTCCGAAACATTGATGGCACCCGGTCCACCGCCAGAGGCAGTCCGCATTAACGACAGTCAGGGTGAAGGCCCCGACAGTGCGGCTGCTGGGGCGGAGCTCGGCAGCTGCGAGAGCGCGCTTCTCCTCTCGCGTTCTAAGAATTTTCATCGGGTGAAAATTCCATCATTCAGGTGATGAGGTGATTCGGAAAATCGTGTGCCTTTTCGCAGGCGACCTGTTCCATGACCTGCTGGAGTTGTTTTTTGACCATCGCGATGGTGTGGTCGCCGCCGTTGTTTCCGAGGGCCCCGACTCCGTACATGAAGGCGCGCCCCATGAACGTGAACTTGGCGCCACTGGCGAGCGCACAGGCGATGTCTGGACCGGTGCGGAGGCCGCTGTCGATCATGAGGGTGGTACGGTTGCCGACCTTGGCAGCGAGTTCGGCGAGCGGTTTGATCGTCGATTGGCCGGCATCGAGCTGGCGGCCGCCGTGGTTCGAGACGATGACCCCATCGACGCCGAGGGCGATGGCCTTCTCGGCGTCCTCCTCGGTGACGATCCCTTTGATGACGAGCTTGCCTTGCCAGCGGTCCCGGATACAACGGATCTTTTCCGCGTTGAGCCGCCCGGAGAACGTCTGGTTCATAAAGAGGCCGAGGTGCTTCATGGTGAGACCTTTGGGGATGTAGGGTTTCATCGTCTGGAATTCCGGCGACCCGGCGGCCAGCTGGCCGATCGCCCACGCCGGATGGGTGGCGATCTGGATCATGTTGCGCAGGGACATCCGGGGCGGGATGGAGAGCCCGTTTTTGATCTCTTTCGGGCGGTAGCCGAAGGCCGGCGTATCGGCGAGGATGACGAGCACTGGGAGGCCGGCGTCGGCGGCGCGGTCGAGGAGCTTGTCGCGCAGCGCCTCCTCGGTCGGGTGGTAGAGCTGGAACCAGGCGTTGCCCTCGGTGATTTCCGCGACGGTTTCGATGCTGGCGGTGGCGACGGTGCTGAGGATGAACGGGACGTTCGCACCGAAGGCGGCGCGCGCGAGGATCTCGGTGGCGCGCGGCCAGATGAGGCCCTGGAGCCCGATGGGCGAGACGCCGAACGGGGCATCGTAGGTCTTGCCGAAGAGCTCGGTGGTCATGTCCGAGCCCGGGTAGTCGCGGAGGTAGTAGGGGCGGAGCTGGACCTCGCGGATCTCCGCGGTGTTGCGCCGGAGGTTGACCTCGGCGTTGCACCCGCCTTCGAGGTATTCGAAGACGAACCGGGGAAGCCGGCGGCGCGCCCGCTCGCGGAGGTGGTCGATGGACGGGTACTGAGAGTGGATGAGGTCAGGCATCGGGTGGTGGGACAGGTGGTGGCAGCGGGCGGGCGCCCCGCAAGGACGGCGGGCGGGTGACGGCCGGATCCCCCGCCCGCCGCCGTCCGCTACGGCCGCGGGAAGATGCCGGTGGCGGTGACGATAAGGTTCTCGGCGGTCGATCCATCGGCCACCGTGCCAGTGACGACGATCGGGGCAAGCTCGGCAAGACCGTTCGCCCCTTTGAGGGTCTGGGGGACGGGGCGCCCGTCGTCGCCCACGACCTGGACGGAGAGCCGGGCGGCGGCGACCTTCTCGGGGAGCTCGCAGCAGGCATCCCAGGGGGTGGCGCACTCGTCGTCTTCGGTCAGGTCGCAGGTGGCCAAGGTCGTGTCGGCGAGGACGAGCGTGGCGTAGCCCTCAGTGAACGGGCTAAGGGTGCCAGCGATCTTCCCCGCGATGGTGACCGGGGTGCCGGGGGTGGGGTTCGCACGCGCCTCCGTGACGGTGATGGCGCCGGGTGGCTCCGCGTCTAGCCAGAGCGAGCCGAAGGGGGAGGCCGCCCCAGACTCGTCGGCCGCCGCGTCCGGCTGGGGCCGGTCGCAGGAGGCGAGGACAAACGCGGTCAGGGCGATGGAGAGGATCGTGTACTTCATGGGTATTGGTGGTGGTGTTAGGATGAGCGGAGAGCCGCCGGGAGCGGTGCCCCGAGACAGCGGAGGGCGGGGGGCAACGCGCCGAGGGCACCGAGGAGGAGGCCGGTGAGGAGCCCGAGCCCGAGCACGGGGAGCGGGAGGAGGAGCCGGAAGGTGCCGATGGCGAAGGGGACGGTGATACTTTCGAGGAAGGCGGCCGCGAGGAAGGCGGCGACCAGGGTGCCGAGGAGGGTGGCGAGGAGGCTCTCCTGCACCAGAGAAAGGAGGATGGCCCGGCGGGGGAAGCCGATGGACTGCAGGGTGGCGAGCTCGCGGATGCGGGAGGCGAAAGAGGCGTAGAGGAGGTTGAGGCCGCCGAAGACGGCACCGGCGGCCACGAGGCCAGCGGTGAGCCAGGTCATCCCGCGGAGGGGGGCGAAAAACTGTGCCAGCCGGGCGTAGTAGTCGGACTCGCGGACGGCGACGAGTTCGAGGTCGAGCCGTTGCTTGGTGAAAAGATCGGCATCAGCGAATCCGGCGGGGTCGTCGAGCCGGACGACGACGCAGGAGAGGGCGTCGCGCTGGATCGCTGTCATGAGGTCGGTGCGCTCGAACCAGATCTCGGACTCGAGCACGGTGCCGGGAGCTT
>CAZKYJ010000165.1:0-8311 GCA_964556355.1 uncultured Verrucomicrobiales bacterium
GCGGCACGCTAGCGCCGTTCTGATTGTTGGCCAAATTGGCTCCGATGCTGCTACGTTAGGCGGAGAACGATGGTCACCACCAGCCCACTCCCGGTCGAAGAACTCAACCAGCTGTCCCGCACCGCGTTCATCCAGCACGTCGGCCCCGCCTACGAATCGTCACCGTGGATCGCCGGGAAGGCCTTCGACCACGCACCGTTCGCTTCGGCCGACGCGCTCGAGGCGGCCCTCGCCACGGTGGTGGCCGCGGCGCCCGCCGGAGACCAGCTCGCCCTCGTCAACGCCCACCCCGACCTCGCTGGCCGGCTCGCCTCCCAGGGGGCGCTCACCCGGGAATCCACCCACGAGCAAGCCGCCGCCGGGCTCGCCTCCCTCGACCCCGCCACCGCCGCCGAACTCGCGGCTCTCAACCGTGACTACCGCGCCCGCTTCGGGTTCCCCTTCGTCATCTGCGCCCGCCTCAACAACATCGCCACCATCCTCGCCGCACTGCGGCAGCGCCTCGCCAACCCGCGGGACGACGAGATGGCCACCGCCCTCGCGGAGATCCGGAAGATCGCCCGCTTGCGCCTCGCGGATATCGTCTCCTAGCCCACCCCCGGCCCCCATGCTTACCACCCACGTCCTCGACACCGCCAGCGGCACGCCCGCCGCGAACCTCAAGATCGTCCTCCACGACGCGGCGGGCGCCGTCGTGTCAACGGCGCTGACCAACGGCGACGGGCGGACCGATGCCCCGCTCCTCGGCGCGCCCGAGGCAGGCACCTACGAGATCCACTTTCACCTCGGCGACTATTTCGCCGCCAATGGCGTCGCCTCCCCGTTCCTCGATGTCGTCCCCGTCCGCTTCACCATCACCGAGCCGGGCGCGCACTACCACGTGCCCCTCCTCGCCAGCCCATTCTCCTACTCGACCTACCGTGGCAGCTAACACCACCGTCCAACGCCTCGGCCTGCTCGCCAGGATCACCGAAGATCCGAATCCGGCACGGCTGACCCGCTCGTTCCTCAGTCCCGCGATGCGGGAGGCGACCTCCCTCGTCGGCGGCTGGATGCAGTCCGCCGGACTCCAGGTCTTCGAAGACCAGGCGGGGAACCTCATCGGGCGGCTCGAGTCCCTCTATCCGGACGCCAAGTCCCTCCTCCTCGGATCCCATCTCGACACCGTCCGCGACGCGGGTCCCTACGACGGCACCCTCGGCGTCCTCGCCGCACTCGAGGCCGTCGAGCGCCTCCGCGAATCGGGCGATTCCCTCCCCTTCCATCTCGACATCGTCGCCTTCTCGGACGAGGAGGGCGTCCGCTTCCACAACACCTACCTCGGTAGCCGCCACCTCATCGGAGCCCTGACCGAGACGGAACTCGCCGTGCGCGACCCCGCGGGAACCACCGTCGGCGATGCCATCGCCGCCCACCGTCCCCGCTTTCCCGCACCACCGCCATTTGATGTCGCGACCGTCATCGGATTCGTCGAGGCCCACATCGAACAGGGACCGATTCTCGAAGCCCAAAACCTCGCCTTGGGAGTCGTCTCCGCCATCTCCGGCCAGACGCGTGCCCGCGTCCGCATCCGGGGGAAACGCGGGCATGCCGGAACCGTTCCCATGGGCATGCGTGCCGACGCGCTGGCCGCCGCCGCCGCCGCCATCAGCGCGATCGAAGCCTGTGCGCGGAAGCGGCCCGATGCCGTCGCCACCGTGGGTGTGCTTACGGTCGATGAACCCGCCAGCAACACCATCCCCGGCGATGTCACTTTCACGCTCGACGTCCGCCACCCGGATGACGACAAGCGCCGCGCCCTCCTCGAAGCCATCCGTGCAGACCTCCCCCCGATCTTCGACGGCCGCGGGGTGACCGGCGAGCTCACCGTGGTCCAGGACACCGCCGCTGTCGCCTGCGACCTCGCACTAACACAGCACCTCCAATCCGCCGTCGCCGCCCACCAGTTCGAGGGGTGCCCCGTTCTCCACAGCGGGGCGGGGCACGACGCGGTCGCACTTTCGGCCGCCGTTCCGGTCGCCATGCTATTCGTCCGCTGCCGTGACGGGCTATCCCATCACCCGGACGAGTACGCTTCACCGGAAGACATCGAGCTCGCCGTCGAGACGCTCGCCACCTTCCTCTCCGATCTCCCGGCGCCATGCTGATCAGGGGGACCGAGCAAGGGGATATCCGCATCGTCGGCGAAGAGATCGCCGAGATGGGAACGGAGCTCGAGCCCGATGGCGACGAGCCGCTCATCGGGGCCGGAGGGCTCACGGCGTATCCCGGGTTCATCGATGCCCACGTCCACTTCAACGAGCCCGGCCGGGCGGACTGGGAGGGGTTCGCGACCGGCTCCCGCGCGTTCGCCGCGGGCGGTGGCACCGTCTTTTTCGACATGCCGCTCAACTCGAGCCCGGTCACCACCACCCCGGAGGCCTTCGAGAAGAAGCGGACGCTCGGCGTTGCCAGATCGGTCACCGATTTCTGCCTCTGGGGAGGTCTTGTCCCCGACACCGCCCATGTCGACAAGCTCTTCCCGCTCGCGCGGGCGGGCGCCGTCGGCTTCAAAGCGTTCATGGCCGACAGCGGCCTACCCGAGTTCCCACGGGTGACCAATGCCGACCTCCGCCGGGGCATGGCCGCCTCGGCCAGGTTCGACCTCCCCGTCGCCGTGCATGCGGAGAGCCACCAGGTGCTCTCCGCGCAGCCGGCCTTCACCGACGGGACCCCGGCCGCATTCCTCCGCTCCCGCCCCATCGAAGCCGAGGTCGAGGCGGTCCGCGTCGCCTGCGACATCGCCGGCGAGACCGGCTGCGCCCTCCACGTCGTCCACGTCAGCTGCCCGGAGGCCTTGGCCGAGATCTCGGCGGCGCGGCAGCACGGTGCTGACGTGACCGCCGAGACCTGCCCGCACTACCTCGTATTCGACGAAGCGCATCTCCACCGCCTCGGCGCCCTCGCCAAATGCGCCCCGCCGCTGCGCTCGGGGGAAACGGTCGAGCGGCTCTGGCAAGATATCTCCGAGGGCGCCGTCCACACCATCGGCTCCGATCACTCGCCCGCACCGGCTCCCATGAAAACCGGCTGTTCCTTCGCGAAAGCATGGGGCGGGATCGCCGGCTGCCAGCACGCATTCGCCGCGTTTCTCGGGATCAGCCCCCTCGCGCGTGCGGACAACGTCCGACTGCTAGCCAGCAACGCCGCCGAGCGGTTCCGCCTTCCCCGGCGGGGCACGCTCGAAGTCGGCGCCGTCGCCGATGTCGCACTGGTGGAATTCGGTGACTTCCCCGCCCCAGCGACGGCCGAGTTGCTCTACCAGCACCAGCTTTCGCCCTACACGACAATCGCCCCCCGAGCCCGCATCCGCGCCACCATCAACCGCGGCCGGCTCGTCTACCGCCACCGGAACAGCCCGCCACCGGCGGGTCCCGCACGGTTCCTCCGCCCCGCAATCGAACTGTAGCGGGCCGTTCCCGGGCCGCCGCGCAGGACTCCTCGGCAGCGGGAGCCATCCGTATCACGCCCGGCGGCGGAACCATGCCCGACCGAGGGACTCCGCGAGCCAGCAAACGAAAAACCCTCCCCATATCAAGACCTGCGTGGCGTAGGCTCCGGACCACCGGACCTGGCTCAAAAAGGTATCTCCGAGGGAATGGAAATCCAGGTAGTTGAGGGGAAGCAGGGCGCCTAGAACCAGCCAGGAAAAGCGCTCCTGGAAGGGGATCAGCGCGAGGGTCCAACAGAAGTACCACGGAAAGGCGGTGGGAGTCAGGGCGAAGAGCGCCGCCGTGACGATGAAGCACCGCGCCGCAAGATCCCGCTTTGAAACCAGGGACACCCAGACGATCACGCCTCCCAAGAGCAGGAGCGCGATCCATTTCGAGACCGGGAGCGGATCGTCGGTGAAGCGACCGACCCCGGCCTCGATCAGAGCAAACAAGCCCGGGCTGTAGACCCAATGTTCGTGGTAGGTACGGAGCCCTCGGAAGACCGCTGCCGCCCCGCCCCCGTCCCAGCAAAGGTAGGGGGCAAACCCGATAACACAGGCGATGACGAAGAGCCCACCGCCCCACCAGACCTCCCGGGAGTAAAACGCACGCCAGAATCGTCCACCGATCGTCCCCCCCGGAGAAGCCGGAGCGAGCCCCTCGCGATGGATCGCCACCACGATTACCGGCAAAAGGAGAATCGCGAAGTATTTCGCCAGCGTTCCGAGCGCCAGGGCGAGCGCGGCACCGAGCACCCTCCTTCCTGGCGATCCCTCTCCCATGGCCAGCCAAACCGCCAGCACCACAAAGAAGATTGCCACCGGATCGTAGTGCGCGGAGTTTGCGAATTCTTTGATCGGAAGCGGGTTCCAGGCGTAGAGGACCGCCCACGCCGCAGGTCGGCCCATCCTCCCCAGGATCTGGAGGATCACGAAAACCACTCCCATATCGAACCCCACGATGAGGAGCTTCAATCCCACCACCGAATCCCCGAACAACATCTGGCTGAAGTGAAAAATGCCCTGGGCGACGGGTGGATAGATCGTCGTCACCGCCTTGTGGCTAACCCGATCGAAGAGCACCGGATTCTCGTCCCTGAGTGCATTGAGCCGCCCGATGACCTCGGTCTCATCGGCCTCGAAGGTCCGCCCCCGCCACGTCACCCCGGAGTCCTGATCCGGGAACTCGATCTCGATGCCCTGCTCGTGCAAAAAGAGCGCCCCCGGTTCGAAGCGGTATGGGTTAACCCCGTGCTTGGCGACTTTGCCGTCCCACAGGTAGCGATAGAAATCACTCTCGTGGATCGGCTCCCCAAAGAGAGCAACCAGCCGCAAGACGGCCCCCACGACGAGGAGGACCCAACCGAGGTGCCGGACGCTGGCATGTCTCATCCAAGCAAACGTCCCGATGAGCGACAGGCAGAGCCCCGCCTGGACAAGCATATACGTCCAGGTCGGCATGGCATCGTTATCGACATCGTAGGCGAAGCCCGCCGACCACCATCCGTGGCTAAGCAAGGTCAAGTAGCACCAGCCGGCAACCTGCACCGTTGCCAGGGACGCGATCACGCCTACCCTCGTCATCCTGCTAAAAACTGATTCGCCCCCGTTGTCCCATCGGTCAAGACTAGGGGGCCGCCCGATGAACGCAAGACCCTTCGCCATCATCGTCCCCGTGCAAAACGAGGCGGCCATCATCGGTGCCACCCTCGACGAGCTGCGCTCCGAGCTACCGGCCGATTGCCTCGTCGCGGTCGGGCTGAACGGCTGTTCGGACGGGAGCCGGGAGATCTGCGCCCAACGCGGCGTCATCATTGGAGAGACGGAGAGATCGGGCTATGGCTGGGGCTGCCAGGCCGCCATCGACGCCGTCGAGAAGGAGTGCACCCCCGCCGCCTACCTTTTCTACGCCGGCGATGGCGCCAACACTCCCGGTGACCTGGTAAAACTCATCAGGGCGCACGTCGACGGGCGTGGGAACTTTATCATCGGGCTCAGGGAGTTCCGCCTGCAAAACTGGTTCCACGAGTTCGGGCGGGCCTTACCGAACCTGCTCTTGGGCATCTCCTGCGCCCTGCTGGGTGGCCAGTTCTTCCACGATCTCGGCCCGATGCGTCTGATCGAGAGGGATCTTTTCCGACGGATGAGACTCCGCGAGATGGTCTGGGGATGGACGATCGAAGCACAGATCCGCGCCGCCCAGCTGGGGGCGCGCATTGCACCCATCGAGATTTCCGAGCGCCCCCGGCAGGGCGGCGAGCAGAAAGTCAGCGGCGTCTCGCTCCGGCGGTCATCGAGAATTGGCTGGGAGATCTTTCGGGCAGCGTTGCGCACCTCCCGGTCGCATCCCGACGTGCCATGACAGGGGAACCTGCCAAGGCTTCTTTCGGGGAGCCCTACTTGGGCGCCGACCCCTTCTTGGCGCCGGCGGCCGCCGCAGCAGCCATTTGTTTCTCGACGGCCGCGGCGTATTCCTCGGAACTCACCTTCGAATCTTCCGAGGCATCTATCTTCGCAATGAGTGCTTTGATGGCTGCGCCGAACTCTGCGAGGGTCACGCTACCGTCCGTGTCCGCATCGAGCGCGGAGAACTCCGGCGTCGCGAAGAGATCCCAGGCACCGACCTTCTCGGGCTTGCCCTCGGCATATTCTTCAGCACTCAGCGACGAGCTCCTGTTCCGATCCATGAGGTCGAACTCTTTGACCTTCTTGGCCGAGGCCAGCTCGGCGTAATCGACCGAGCCGTCACGATTGGCGTCGTAGCGGACGAACGATTCATCGGCCGAAACGCCGCTAGTGAAGAGCGCCGCGGTGGCTGCGCAGGAGATAACGAGCTTGTTCATAGGAGTGCCCTTCACTACGCAATTATTGCTCCCGCTTGTCAACCCGAAAGCACCTGTCGTCCCGATCGGCCGAAACCCCGAGCTTTCTTTGTTGCAAATACCGCCCAGACCTGCGATCTCTCCCCAGGCAACGGCAGGATGTCCGCCATCCGGCGCCGAGAGCGGATTCGGTCGATAGCCGTCCCGCGCGCCGGCAATGGTGAGCCGCCGCATCCGAACTACCCCCCGTCCCCCATGAGACGCATCCCCCTCTTGGTCGCGGCAACCGCGCTCGGCGCCAGCTCGTCCGCCTCCGCAGCACTCATTGCCGGCTCGGACTTTTCCGACTCTACGATCTTCAACCAGGCCGGAGGTGCTTATGACATCGTCAATGTCGACGACCTCAATCTCACGGATTCCATCACCGTTTCCGCGACCTGGGGGTTCACCGGCGGCGGGATGTTCGAGGGCTTTGATACCAACGCCCAGGCGGGCATGCCCGACGATAATGTCACGAAGCTCGACGGGAACGGGAATCCCGCTCTCGGCATGGCCGGGGATCCTCTTCCCACCTCGCAGTCAGCCTTCTTCGAAATCACCATCCCGCTGGGAACCATCGTCGATCTGACTTCGGTGACCTTCAACTGGCGGCAGGCGACCGGCCCAGGAAACACAAGGGCACTCGCCTTCGGCACCGATATCGACGGTATTCTCGCCTTCAAAGAACTGGGACTCGGGCGGAACGACTTCGACGCCGAGACCGTCGATCTGAGCGGGGCACAATACCAAGGCCTGACCGACACCACGGTGCGGTTTTCCTGGTTTGCCGGCGAAGGAACGGGAACGGGAGATATCGACCTGGACACCATCATCCTCAACGGCAACGTCTCCGTCGTCCCGGAGCCTACCGCCCTCGACCTGTCCGTCCTCGGGGTGCTCGCGCTGGCCTTTTCGCGCCGGCGCCGCCGACTCCCGAACCGCCCGCTCTAGACCCACCGCCCCCCGTCATGAACACCCAAACCCTCGCCGCGATCGCCATCGCCGCGGCGCTGCCCTGCCCACTATCATTCGCGGCTCAGATCGCTGGCTCCGATTTTTCCGATGCGGAGACGTTCGACGCACTCGGCGGGGCCTACGACAATTCCACCGCGGGCACCGACGATCTCAACCTGTTTGACTTTGTCGAAGTGACCGAGTGGTTCTTCGCCGGGGGCGGGAGCTTCACCGTCCAGGACCCGGCCTCGGAAGCGGGCATGCCCAGCGACCGCGTGACCAAGATCGACGGCAACGCCGAACTGCAACCGGACGTCGGCACGGTGCCTTCGGACACTCTGGCCTCGGTCAGCTTTTCCATCATCATCCCGGCGGACACGACGGTCGATCTCAGCTCGGTCGACTGGGTTTCGAGACAGGCGACCTCATCGACCGCCCAGATCCGGTGGATCGCATTCAAAACGAGCCTCGATTCCACCATCATCTACAGCGCCGTCGGCTCCCACCGCAACGATGTCGATACCGTCAGCGTCGACCTGAGCGCACCGGCCTACCAAGGTCTGACCGACACGACGGTGACGTTCACGTGGTATGCCGGGGGCGACGGCACCGGCGACCACGACTTCGACACCCCGGTGGTCAACGGCACGGTCAGCGATCCCATTGATCTGGATGGCGATGAACTCCCCGACGCGTGGGAGCAGCAAATCATCGATGCCGATGCCGGTGATGCCTTCGTTACGATCGACGATGTCCGGCCGGAAGATGATTTCGATGCCGATGGCTCGACGAACGAGAACGAATATTTGAACCTGACCGACCCGGTGGACCCCGATACGGACGGCGATCTCTTGCCCGACGGGGTCGAGACCAACGACGGGACCTTCGACGATTTCGCGAGCGATACGGGTACCGACCCCCTCGACGATGATACCGACGACGACGGCCTCATCGACGGGGTGGAGACCAACGACGGGACCTTCGACGATGCGGCGACCGACACGGGAACCAACCCGCTGGTAGC
>CAZKYJ010000166.1:0-8306 GCA_964556355.1 uncultured Verrucomicrobiales bacterium
GAAGTTCCGGTAGCTCTTCTCCGTGCTGAGAAAGGTGTTGCGGGCGATCTTGGTCACGCCGTCGCCGGCGGTGATGGCACCGTCTTCCACCCGCCACATCTCCGGGTTCTGGGTCGTCCACCCGGCGAGGGTCTCGCCGTCGAAAATCGAGGTCGGATCGGCGGCGGATGACGGCGTAGCGCCAAGGAGCAGGGCGATGGCGGCGATGGGAGCGGCAAATGGGGATTGCATAGTAGGGCTAGGATACGGGGGTGACGGGGTGTCGCATAACACGGCAAACGATCGAAGGGTCCACCCGGCGGGGATCTGGCGTGTCGGCGCGGGTGGATTTTGGATAGGAGATGGGGGATGAGCGTCGGGGGGAACCGGAGTAGGAAAAGGGATGGTCAGACACTACGGCATGTTCCAATTCAAGGGCGACGTCACGGCGGCGCAGATCGACGAATGTTTCGCGGCCATGGTGGGGATGGTCGGGAAGATCCCCGGCTTGATGGCCATGGAGCACGGTTCCTACGAGAGCCCGGAGGGACTCAATGACGGATTCACCCACGGCTTCATCATGACCTTCGACAACGCGGCGAACCGGGACGCCTACCTGCCGCACCCGGAGCACGAGCGGGTCAAGGGGATCGTCGTCCCGCGCCTGGAGCGGGTCGTCGTATTCGACTTCGAGATTTGAGCCACCGATGGACGGGGCAGGGAATCGGGGGAATGGCATGGGGGACGTGGGCTGGGGGACGGCGGTTTTTGGGCCGGGCTTCCCTCGAGGGAGGAGAAGCCGATGGTGGACCGGCCGCGGAGGTGGCGCCGGCGAGCTCGACGAAGGCGGAGGCGGAGGCGGAGGCTCCTGGATCGGCGAGGCCGGCCGAGGGTGCGCTTACGGTGTCGGGTCGGCGGGGTGGTCGCGGGCTACGCTGATGGCGGTGTCGGTTTTCGGCGGGGCGGGTTTCATCGCGGGAGCGGGGTCGGTAGAGAGATTGTAGGGGAACGGGCCGGGAGTGCCAGGGCCGGCAACCAACCAGCCGCTATCCAAAATCCACACGAGGTGAAGGGGATCGCCCCGGTGGGAACGGCATTGGCGGTGCTTGGGTAGCGGTGGAATAGGGGACAGGAGACCGCCCCCGCACCAATGCAGGACACCGACCTCTCCGATATCCATCGGCTCGGCAACCAGACCCGGGCGCGGGTGGTCCGCGCCCAAACAGGCGACACCCGCGAGTGGCTGGCCGACGCGCCGGTCTGCCCCGCGCTGCGAAAACACCGCATCGCCCACGTCGGGCTCATGGACGCAGCGGAGCCCTTCCGCGTCGTCCGCACCGACCTGAGCGGCACGTTCTTTCTCGCCTGCAGCGCGGGGGAGGGGAATGTGTTGGTCGATGGGCGTTGGAAAACCATCGGCGCCGGGACGGCCTGCCTGCAGCCGCCTTTCATCCTCAACGCGCTCCATGCCGTCACTGGTTCGCGCTGGGCGTTCTGCTGGGTGCGCTACGACCAGCCCCGCGGGCAACGGCCGGCCATCGATGCCCACGCGCCCGTGCTCGGGCGGTTCGACACCGCTCCGATAGCCGCCGCGGTCGGGGGGCTTTGCGCGGAGGCGGGCGGCGCGGCCAACGCGGCTGCCGAGCACCATTGGGTCGAGCTGATCCACGGCTACGTCCAACGGTTCGCCCATCCGTGGCGCGGGGACGACCGCCTCTGGCGCGTGTGGGACGCGGTGCAGAAAGACGTCGCGGCCGCGTGGACGCTCGACGCCTTGGCCGCGATCGCCTGCGTCAGCCCCGAGCACCTGAGGAGGCTCAGCCGCCAGTGCCTCGGCCGCAGCCCGATGCAACACGTCACTTTCCTCCGTATGCGCCGCGCCGCCGAGCTGCTTGCGACCTCTGGCGACAAGGTCGAGACCGTCGCCCATGCGGTCGGCTACCAGAACCCCTTCGTCTTCTCCAACCTCTTCAAGAAATGGATTGGCCGGCGCCCGTCCGAGCACCGGCGGGAGCGGTGAGGTCGCATGATTCAGCGGCCGTCGCTAGCGGGCATGCCGCACTTGCCCGGATGCCTGCTCGGTGGCAGCGTTGCCGTGAAATGATCCCCGCTTGGAAAGTGTCCTGCGCCTGCGGCCTGGCCTTCGCACCCCTGCTTGCGCCCGCGACCCCGCTGGCCATCGAGACGGTGGCCGCCGAACTCCCGGAGCGGGGAGGGGCGGACGTATCCGCGATGGCGCAAGCCCACCTCGGCAAGCCCTTGGAGGTGCCCTACGAGACCGCCTGGTGGCACCTCGTTTTCTACCGCTGGTGTGAGATCGACCGACCGGCTGCCGGGGCCTTCGCCCAATCCCATGCCGAGGAGTTTCCCGACCTCATCCGCGCGGTCGTGGCCGCCGCCCACGACCAGGATGCCACCGCCGCAGGGGAGCTCGCCTCCGCGCTGGGGGAGGATGCCGAGCAGCTCCTCGAATCGTTCCGTCCGGCGGTGGTCGTCGGCGAGGAGAAATCCGTTCCAGACGCCGGCCGTGACGACGATGCGCAACCTCTCACCGGTGATGCGTTGCGTGCGCAGATCGCCGAAGTCATGGGCGACAATCGTTCGGTCAAAGATCGCATCAACGGGCTCGGCTCGGCGCTCGAAAAACTCGCCGAGCAAGACCCCGAGGAGGCGCTGGCGCAGGTCGAGGCGCTGGCGGCCGACGATGGCGAGCGGCAGTTGCTCCTGGCCGCGCTCACCAAGGAGCTCCGCGGTGCAAAGCCGGAAGCCGCCGCCCGGGTGTTCGACCTGCTCCCGACCAGTGGGGAGCGGTCGCGGCTCGCCGTCGCGATGGCAAGGAACTGGGCGAGCGATGACCCAGGCTCGGCGCAGCTCTGGGCCGACACCCTCCCGGCCGGACCGGAGCGGGACGCCGCCCTCGCGGCGGTGGCCTCCGGGCGGGCGTCAGACGATCCGCTGGCCGTGATCGACCTCCTCGACGCGAACGACTGGCGCATGGGTTTCCGCTCCGGGCCCGACTTCTCCCAGGTCGTCTCCCCAAAGGGCGGCGGTGGCGGCAGTGGGAGCTGGGGCGGCGGAAGCATGCAGTACACCGTTCGCGACGCCCTCGGGCACCTGATCGACGAGGGGCAGGCCAGCGAGGCCATGGCCAATATCGCGCGGATCCACGATTCATCGGCCCGCCGCTGGATCATGGGCGAGACCTTGGAAAAATGGGTGGAGATCGACCCCTCGGCCGCCGTCGATTGGATGGCGGCCGCACCGCCATCTTCCGCATCGAGTTATACCTCTCGCCTCTCCGAGGGGCTTGCCAAGCTCGCGGCCGACGGCGATATCGCCCGGGCCACCCGCGTGATCGATGGCATCGCGGACGGATCGATGCAGCAAAACGTGGCGGAAAGCTTCGTACGGAAAGCCCTGGACGCGAATGCGACCGCTTCGGTCGAGGCCCTCGCTACCTGGGCGGCCAACCTGCCCGATGACCGTCGCGGCGGGGTGCAGCGCGGCATCGTCAGCTCGCTGGCCGACGCCGACCCCGCCCGCGCAGCAGAATTCCTTTCCGGCCTCGACCTCGGCGACAGCACCCGCTCCGCCTGGGACAACGTCGCGCGCGAGTGGGTGGACTCCGACCCTGGAGGGGCGGGCGCCTACCTCCGTGCCCATGCCCGAACCCTCCCGGATGAGGCGTTCGCTACCACGACCAAAAGGTGGATGGAGTCGGCGCCGCGGGAGGCGTCGGGGTGGGTATTGACGTTGCCGCAAGGATCCCGCCGCGACGCGGCGATCGACGGACTCATCGACGGGCTCTCTTCGGGATCCAACGGCGCGAAGCCCGATTTCGAGTCCGCGCTCATCTGGGCCGGCGAGATCGGCGACCCGGCCCGTGGTCAGGCCGCCATCGACGACATTGTCAAGCGCTGGCAGCAAGCCGATCCCTCCAGCGCCCCGACCCGCCAATGAACCGCCCCCCCTACCGGTCCCTCCTCGTTGCCGCCACCGTGTCGCTCGCCGCTTGCGGGCCCGGCGGCGAGGGAACCGAGCGCGCCGCCGCTGTTCCGGAGGGAGATCCGGCCGCCGTGGCCACCGTCGGCCCGGACCCGCTCGACGCCGTGATCGCGCCGTACGAGGCGGCCGGGACGACGTTCGCGCGCTACGCCGCCGCCAGCGCTTTTGCCCGGATCGGTGACGCCGCCACCGTGACCGGACTGCTCCGGCGATTCAACGGCTCCGACACGCCCGCCGACCACTACGCGCGTGCCGTCCTCGCGCAGCGTATCGTGGAGCTCGACCTCGGCGCCGCCCTCGGGCTCGCCCGGGGCGGCGACCTGCGCTCCCTGCTCACCTCGGCGCTGGTGCGCGCTTACGGGGGGGCGGAGACCGCGGATACCTTCGTTGGCGCCATCGTGCGCAGCGGGGCACTTAGTGACGAGCGCGCCGCCACCCTGCTCCGGCTCCTCGGCACCGGGGATACCGCCACCGTTGTGGCCACCCTCCGCGAGGCCGATCCAGCCAGCATCCGTGACTATCTCCACGGCGAGCTGAGGACGCTCTACGCGACCGACCCCGACCGGGCGATCGACCAGATCCTCGCCGTGGAGGACGAGGGCGAACGGCGCGACCTCGCCCGCGAGCTCCTCCTGGAGTTCGCCAACTCCGACCCGCAGCGAGCCTTCGACGCGGCGCTCAAGCTCGGCGATGCCGACGACTATCGCGTCGGCGGGCTCCAGGGCGATATCTTGGCCGCCTGGATCAAGTCGAACCTCGCGGGTGCCAAGGCCGCGCTGTTCTCCAAGGAGTTTCCACTCCATCGGCGCCACGTCGATGACATTGCGGCCGCCCTCTTCGAGCAGGACACGGACGCCGCCCTCGAGTGGGCGGGCAAGCACATCGCGGACTCGGATCTCCGGAGTTCCGCCTACAGCACCATCATGCGGCGTTTCGGTGAGAACGATGCGGCCGGAGGGGTCGCCTTCTTCGCCTCGAACCCGGAGGTGCCGCCCAACAAGCTCGACGACCTCGCCCAATCGTTCGTGCGCGAATGGGCCGAGCACGACCCGCCGGCGGCCCTCGCCTGGGCGCTCGCCCAACCGGATACGATCCGGGGCGACGTCCTCTACAGCTATCTCTCCCGCACGGAGGACGACGATCCGGCGAGCGCGTTCGCCCTCCTCGAGGCGAAATCGCTCACCGACGAGGAGCGCGCGCGTTTCATCCGCAGCGCCGACGAACTCGCGCAACACGACCTGCCTCGCTACCTCGCCCTGGCCGCCGGCCTGCCGTCCCAGCAGTCGATCGAGGCGATGGGTGGCGCCGCCCAACACCTGGCGAGCGACGGGTTTCACGAGGACGCCATGATGATCATCGACTCGCTCGGCGCCGGCTCGGAAGACGTCGAGTCCGCGACGCAGAAGGTCATCGCCGATATCGCTCAGTCTGACCCGGCGGCGGCCATCACTTGGGTCGACGGCTTCGAAAACCCCGAGGCGCGCGCCTTCGGCATCCAGAACATTATCGGCGCGTGGGCGCGCGTCGATCCCGCCGCCGCCGAAGCCTATGCCCGCAGCCTCCCCACCGGTTCGCTCGAAAGCCAGCGCGCCGCTTTGGCCATGGCCGACCGCACCCTCGACCACGACCCAGAAGGCGCGCTCGACTGGCTCCGTTCCGTCGAAGACCAGGAGATGCGCGAAGCGTTCATCCGATCCAACCTCTCCGGCATCCTCGTCCTCGCCCCCGACCAGCTCGATTCGCTCGCGGCCGGTGCCAGTGACAACCTCATCGAAGCCATGGAGAATGAGATGGCCTTTCTCGAATACCTGAAGGCCGGGGCGCCGTGAGCGCCGGCACCCGAACGCTTCCCCGGCCACCATGCGAGTCCTCGCCATCGGAATCTTTATCCTCACGTTCGCGGTGCCGGTGGTCTGGGACTCGATCGTCCTCCTCCGGGAGGACTCGGATTTCGAAAAGCGAGCGCTCCGGTTGGAGGTCGATGTGCTCGATGCCTTCCACATCGAGCAGTACTTCACGGTTGCCATGCCGTGGTTGCGGGTGGCGATTCCCGCGGCCGACGGCACCCGCGACGTGGCGGTGGTCGACCCGTCGCACGAGGCGTGGAAATCGGCCAAGGAATCGAAGCGGACGGAGATCTGGGTCACCCCTGACGAGCCATCCAGCGCCCGTGCCCTCAGTGAGCCCCCCTTCGGCGCTTGGGTGCTCTCCATCCCGCTGGGCGTTGCGGCGGTGGCCATTCTCATGATTGCTGGCGGTGCCTACTGGATGAAGAAGGGCGACTTGCTGACGATCGTCGGATGCTTTTTCCTCGGTCTTCCCATCACCTATTGGAGCTTCAAAGAATGGCGGGAGTCGGTCGCCGTCGCCCGCGGAAGCCAAGAGGTGGCCGGCCGCGTCGTCGGGAGCGAAATCGAGTACGCCGAGTGGGGGATGAACGATTTCTTTCTCGTCGTCGAGTTCGAGGCTGCCCCGGGGCAGACCGAACGGCAGCGCCTGGAGGCGGACACGGAACTCTACGTCTCGGCCCAGAACCTCCCGGCGTTCGAGACTCCGGTGTGGTTCCTGCCGGGCACCCCCTCGGTCGCCTCGCTCGCGCCACCGGAGATCCGGATGAGCGCCCTCGTCCCAGGGCTCGTCCTCGTGGCCATGGGCGTCGGCTTCTCCGTCTTTTTCTACCGCCGCCTGGACCCGCGGCCGCAGCGCGACGAAGATCCGCCCGACCCGCCCCAACCGCCGACCGGAGGACACGTCGGTCGCGAACTCTTCTCCGCAGCGGGTCACGGTGCCGTGAAGGGCACCTCACGGTTCTAGGATTTGGCCGCGGGCTGGACGGTGATCCCTAGCGGGCGGGATGGCCTAGCAAGTAGGCCTGCCGCGCTCGCTCGGCCTCGATTCTGCCGGTCAAATCGAACCCGTTCTCGGCGGCAAAGGCATCAAGGCGGTCCGGCGCCAGCGCGAAAAGTGCGGTGATGTGGGAGTTCAAGAAATCTCGCCGCAGCGCTGCGGACGCGATCGAATCGGCCCAGTCCAACGCCGCTTCCGGCGCGCGGGTCACCGTGCGTTTGGCCATGGCGAGGGCGGCGCGGTCGGACTCGGGTGTGCCGGGAGAGAAACTGCGGGCATAGGCCGCGGCCGCCAGCGGATCGGTGCGCGCCCACGCGTCGGTCACGTTTTGCACGCCGTAGGCGCGGGCATCGGCATCCACGAACCCGGCGACCCAATCGCGGGCGGCCGTGGGACTGGCCTGCGCCATCTTCGTCACTGCATTCTGCGTGTCGCTGGACACCCCTTCCGAGCCCGGACCGAGCTCGTCGAGGATCGTGCGCGCCGCTTCGATCCGGTCGTCGGAGAGCAACGAAGACACGGAGTCTTTCAGTTCCTTGACCGCCAGTTCTTCGGGGAGGGTGGTGAGGAGCCGGAGGAAACGCGCGGTGTCGTGCCGGACGAGCTGGCTCGTGATCATGTTCGCCTTCTCCTCGGGCGAGAAGAGATCCGTCTCCAGTATTTCGAAGGCCTTCGCCGGATCGTCGCTGGCGACCGCAGAGAGGACATCACGACAGGCGCCGGTCCGGTCGCGCCCGCTCAGCCCGATGGCGAACTCCATGGCGGCCGGCGCGTCGTGTTCCGCCCAATCGGAGACGAATGCGCTGGTCATCCTCGGGAGCTTGCCCGCTTTGATCAGGGCGGCGCCTTGCTCTGGGGCGTCGCGGGCGAGCGAGTAGACGATGCCGAAGAGGGCGTCCCTGCGGAGACCGGTATCCGCGATGTGCTTTGTCGCCCACTCGACGGCATCGGTCGGGCTATGCGAGACCAGCGCTCTCGCGACGGGATCGATCGTGCGGAAGCGGAGGGGGAATTCCGGCGAGAAGAGATGCGCCCGAGCGGCGGCATAGTCGGTGGCGAACCACCCTTCCATGATACGCGCCCTCGCGGTGTGGAGATCGACGCTCTCCTGGTGACCGATCTCCATGCTCATGGCGATGGCCGCCGCGGGTTCGGTCGTGCCGAGCCGTTCGATGAGCGAGCGGTTGAGACTGAAGCGGTACTCGTCGTCGGGGAGCTGTGCCACCTCGGCGAAGGCCTGCTCCGGGGCCTCGACGATGAGGCGCTTGAGCCGTTCCCAGCGGTAGTCGCGGAACTGGTCGTCGTCGGCTGCGGCCAGCGCGTCGGCCACGCTAGCGATCTCCCCCCCGGCCAATTTCCCTAACAGATCAACAGCATCCTCCACCGGGATGCTCCCGCTCCGCATGACCCCGTCGGCGAGCGCGATGGCCTCTCCCCCGGTCGCGCCGACCGCCTGGCAGACCTCGGCGCTCAGT
>CAZKYJ010000167.1:0-8305 GCA_964556355.1 uncultured Verrucomicrobiales bacterium
TTCCACATCCAAGCCATCGGGGACATGGAGCGCGTCCTCCGTGCGTCAGGCGCCCGCGAGGCGATCCTGGTCTACGGTTTCGCCTCCCGCCAGGCGCTGGAGGCGCTGAGCCGCGAGAAGTTCGTGCCGCTCCGCGCGCCGGTCGATCTCCACGAAATCCGCATCGCCTGCGCCGACCCCCACATGGTCGCCGCCACCCACGAGACGAAGAGCAGCGTCGAAAAGCTCGAGTTCATCCCCCATCGCTACAACGTGAACGAGCTCGCCCAGTTCGCCTCGGCGCCGAACAAGATCAGCTGCGAGTGCCCCCACCATCTGGTCTCCCTAATTTTCAGCCTGAATGCCTTCGAAAAATACAGCCTCGAGTGCGAGAGCCTCAATGCTGATGATGCGGAGCTCCACTGCTACCTCAACAAGATGACCTCGAAAGCGCGCGCTATCATCGAAGAGGCACTGGCCAAAGTGGCGAAGGCGGACAAGGTCTTCCCGCGCCGGTAGGGCGTCGACCGCGCGGGATCGCGTTCCGAGCTCACGGTTCCCCCGTGGCGAGAACGGTCAGCCAGAGGTCGGCAGTCTCCCGCACGAGACGGGAGGTGCGCGGCTCCTCGGACGGGAACCGGTAGAAAACGTCGTGGACGGCGGGACCCGCATCCGTCGCCTCGGTGAGTCGGACCGCCCACGGCGCCGACGACGCCGGGGCGTCAGCCGCGGCTCTCAACGTCATCGTCACCACGCCGTCGCCCTCCGGAATCTCTGCGATCTCAGCGACCACCCCGTCCGGAAGTTGACCCGGCTCGACGGCGAGGGAGGCGCGGTGGCCCAAAGTCCGGCCCAGCGTGATCTTCACTGCGCTTTCGCCGCCCGCCTCGAGACGGTAGGTCGCCTCGTCCGCGGTGGCCTCGACCGCAGGAAGTGGTTCTGTTAGGCTCAGTCGGCAGCTGCCGCGAACCATGGACCGACCGAACCGGTCGCGGGTGGCGATCGTGTAGACGCCGGACTTGTCGACCTCCCAGAGCCACTCGGGGTCCGCTCTCCCGCCGACGTCGTCAACTTCCTTGAGCAACCTCCCATCGGGGGATGCGATGCGGAGGACGAGATCGCGATCCGGCGCGGTGGCGCGAACGACCCAGCGCTCGCCCTCGCGCGCGAAGACCGGGTAACCCGCGGGGTGCAGTGACGCAGCGACATCGAGCGGGGCCGCCAGCGGGAGCGTGGGCATCGGCATCGGGGGGGCCACGGATCGACCGAGGCTCAGGTGGAGACGGTAGACGGCCGACGCCTTCCCCGTAAACTCGACGCTGGCGCTCGGCGGGTACTGGAATGCCATGACCGCCAACGTGTAGCGACCGCTCGCCGGCGCGACGAACTCCAGCTCGGGATCAATCGATCCCGGGCTGTCGTTGGCCAGTGCGAGACGCGCACCGGTCGCGTCGTAGACGATGATGTGGGGATCGATGGGGCTCCCGAGCGCACTCCCGTCCAGCCGGCCGTTGAGCGTTTCGCCCTCCCCCAGACCGATGGCGTAGAAATCGACTTCCCCTCCCTTGGCGAGGTGCCCGTTCACCACGACCGGCAGCGGCGGGGCGATGGTCTGCGGTTCGGCCAAGGTCGACTGCACCTCGTTGATCTCGGGCGCGGCGCCGACCACGAAGGTCACCGGCGCCGAGCCGCCCACCCGGACGAGCACGGCGCCGGGCTCGACGCAGTGATCGATCCGCACGCGATAGCGGTTCTCCTTTTCCTCGTCGGCCACGAAATCGATGCCGGACCGCGAGCACCAGACTTCGGCTGGCCAGCGGTCGAGCTTGCCGATCGCCTCGGCCGAGAAATCGCTCCCCGCCATGCCACCGGCGGGCAAAAACGCTTCGAGGGCAAGGGCGGCAAGCCGGAACATCCCGGTCTACGCGAAAAGTTCGCTTATGAGCCGCCCGTTGTCGACGAGGCTGAGCGGGCGGCCGGCGGTGTCGTGGAGGACGGTCGCCGGGTCGATCCCCATCTTGGTGTAGAGGCTGGCGGCGAAATCCTCCGGCGCGTAGACGTTCTCACTCGCGTAGTAGCCTTTCACGTCCGTGGCACCGACGACCTGGCCACCGGGAATTCCCGCGCCGGCCATGAGCACGGACATGGCGAAGGACCAGTGGTCGCGCCCACCACGCTGGTTGATCTTCGGCGTCCGCCCGAACTCCCCCAAGCAGACCACGAGGGTGTTCGAGAGCGTTCCGCGCTCGCCGAGGTCACGGATCAGGCTCGCCAACCCTTTGTCCACCCGCCCGATCTTCCCGTCCTTGTATTTCTCGAAGAGATTCTCGTGGTCGTCCCAGCCACCGTAGTTGACCGAAACGAACGGGACGCCCACCTCGGTCAGCCGTCGCGCGAGGAGGAGGCGCTGCCCGAAATCGTTCCGCCCGTAGCGCTCGCGCACCGCCTCGTCTTCCTTGCCGATATCGAACGCTTCCTGCGCGCGGGTGGAGGTGATGAGATCGAACCCTTGGGCGTAGTACTCGTCGAAGCTTACCGCGGGGTCTTCCGCCGCGCGGTCGGTGACACGCTTGAGCCTGTCCAAGGAGGCACGCAACTCGGAACGCGCCTGCGCCCTTCCCTCGCTGATCTCCCGGGGGATCTCGACGTCGCGGACGCGGAACCCGTCGCGGTTGGGGTCGCCACCGATGACGAACGGCGCATGCTGACCCCCCAAGAAATTCGGTCCGCCCGACCGGGTGACGCTCGGCGCCGCGATGTAGGCGGGCAGCCCGTCCCGGACTGCGCGGCGGCTGCTGACGACGGAACCGAAACTCGGGTGGAAGGTGACGAATGCGCCGCAACCCACCGGCACCGGCGTGGGGCGGCCGGTGGTGAGATAGTGGTTGCCGGCGCCGTGGTTGTTCTCCCGGTGGGCGATCGAACGCACGACGGTGAACTTGTCGAAGGCTTTGGCACACTCCGGCATGGTGTCAGAAAAATGCACGCCCGGCACCGCGGTCGGGATCGTTTTGAACTCGCCCCGGATTTCGGACGGAGCTCCGGGTTTGGGATCGAAGGTCTCGTAATGGCTCGGTCCGCCGTCCAGCCACACGAAGATACAGCGCACGTCATCGGCGCCGACGGCCGGCGATGCGGCGCGGGCACGGAGGCCGAGGAGGTCGGCCAACCCCAGGCCGCCCAGCGCGCCGAGGCCGACCTGGAGGAAATCGCGGCGGCCGATCCCGGCGCAGTTGCGATGGATGGGGGACATATGGGAATGAATACGTCGCCCGAACGCCCCGCCCTTTCGCGTTTCTCACGAACGGGTTCCGGCTACCGGGAGGGCACGGACCGAGGGATGCCACGACCGCGCTTCGCCCACGCCTAGTGGTTGAAAACAAACTCCGCAGAGTTGATCAACGCCCAGAGCAGGTCGGCCACGGCGGTGTCGGGCTGCGCCTCGAAATACGCCGCCGCAAGCGCCCGCTCGTCCGGGTTCGGGTAGCGGGCGTAGGCGGCGAGGTAGACGTCGTCGATCTTGCGGTCGGGTGGGAGATCGGCCTTGGCCAAGCTCGTCGGCCAGCTGTCGGCGGCCGCGATCTTGCGCTGGATCGCAGTCGAGTTCATGAGGTGGAGCGCCTGGACGGACGAGCTGGTGCCCTCGCGCTCGCAGGGCGGCGCCGCGCTGGAGTCGGGGCGGCCGAAAGCGTCGAGAAAGTCGGAGGGCAACTTGTGGTTCCACTGGCGCATGGCGGCGGCGGCCCCGGTGGGGAGGCCCTGGTAGTCGTCGCGGATCCCGGTCAGCGACACCATGGCGTCGGCGAGCGTCTCCGCGGGGAGGCGCCGGCGGTAGGAGCGCGAAAAGTTCCGCGTGTCGCCGACGTTCGTCGCGTTGGGGAGCGAGCTTTGCCCGTAGACGTTCGAGAGGAGGATCCGGCGCATCAGCTTCTTCAGGTCGTAGCCCTGCGCGGCGAAATCGGCGGCCAGCCACTGGAGCAGCGGCTCGTTGACGGCGGGGTTCGAGGCGCGGAAGTCATCGACGGGATGGACGAGGCCACGCCCGAAGAACTCGCCCCACACCAGGTTGACGATGGCGCGTGCGAA
The DNA here is from genome assembly GCA_964556355.1 of uncultured Verrucomicrobiales bacterium. Classification (GTDB taxonomy): domain Bacteria; phylum Verrucomicrobiota; class Verrucomicrobiia; order Verrucomicrobiales; family DEV007; genus CAZKYJ01. The sequence continues at coordinate 4,066 of CAZKYJ010000167.1, forward strand.
GAGCGGGTTGTCCGGCGCGGTCATCCAAACGGCGAGCACCGCGCGCGGGTCCTCGTTGGTGGGAATGTCAGGGCGTTCGGCGCCACCGAGCGTTCTCGGCACCATGATTTCCCCCCCGACCGGATGGCGCACCTCGCCGCCGGGCTCGAACCACCAGTACTCCGGCAGGCCGGAGATCGGGGCGGAGATCCCCTGCCCCTTGTGTTTCATCGAGCGAAAAAATGCCGCGAACGCGTAGTAGTCGTCCTGCCCCCAGCGCTCGGACGGGTGGTGGTGGCAGCGGGCGCAGTCGATGCGGGTACCGAGGGAGATCCGGCTGGCGAACTCGCCGATGTCCTCCGGCTCCCGCTTGTCCCGGAAGATGGCCACCGGCCCCGACTGGTGGGTTGATCCCGCCGCCGTGAGCAGTTCGGTGGCGAAGGCGTCGTAGGGTTGGTTCTCGCGGAGGCGGCTCCGGATCCAATCGTCGAGGAGGTAGACCGGCTTCACCCCGACCCGCTGCGTGTTAGGGCGGAGGAGATCCCCCCACTTGGTCGCCCAATAGTCGGCATAGGCCGGCGCGTTCTCCGGCGCGAGGAGGCGGTCGACGAGCTTCTCCCGCCTGGCCGGGCCGGTGTCGGCGAGGAACTCCCGCGCCTGCTCGGGCGTCGGGAGAACCCCGAGGGCATCGAGTGTCGCCCGGCGGAGGAACTCGGCATCGGTGCACGGCTCCGAAGGCAGGAGCCCGAGTTTTTGGAAGCGCGCGTAGGCGAGCTCGTCGATCGGGTTGGCCACCGGCAGCGCCGCATACGCCCCGGCGGGCTGGAGGGAATCCGGCGGCACGGTGACGCGTGCCGTGGCTACCTGGTCGAGGTAGCGGACGATGACCGTGCCGTCGCCCGGCGTGTGACCGGCGCCGACGTTCCCGTGCTCGTCGACGCTGGCGAACGCCGCATCGGCCGAGGAGAAATCCGCCAGCGCCGTGACGTCGCGGGTGCCGCCATCGGAGTAGTGCGCGGTGACCGCGAGCGCACGGGATTCGCCCTTGCGGAAAATGGCGTCGGCGGGGGCGACGTCGATCGCGGCGAGCACGGGTTCGTCGGGGATCGACTCGGGCGCGCCCTGCGCGATCCAGTCGGCGATGGTCCTGTAGAATTCGGAGCCTACGGCGAATCGCTCTTCCCCCTCGTGGGGCACCGCGTTGGTCGCTTTGAGGAGGAGGAGCGAGTGCTCGGGGGCGGCGGGAAAGATCCGGCGACCCCGCGCGTCGGTGACGATCTCGCGAAAGTCGGAGCCCGGGTCGAAAGCGAAGATCGAAAGCTGGAATCCGTTCTGGCCGTCGGCTTTCGCATGGCAGGCGCCGGCCGCGCATCCGGCGCGCGAGAGGATCGGGAGGATATCGCGGCGGAATGACCGCGTGGGCACCCCTAATGCGCCGGGCGACGCATCGACCGTGGCCAACGTCCCACCGTCATCCCAAGCGAACACGTCGCCCTCGGAAGACCCGGCGTAGAAGGTGCCCGATGTGGGATCGGTCGCGGCACCGGTGAGATGTTGCCCCGAGGGTGGGAGCGCTTTCTCTTGGGCGCCCGTCGACCGCTGCTCGCCCTCGTGCTCCACGAGCTTCGTGAAAACCGACGGTCTCCCTTTGGCGTGCACCGCCACGATCCGGTCGGCATCATCTTCGCCCAGTGTCCACGTCAAGCCCGTCACCGCGCCGGTCTTTTTGGGGTCGCCTCCGAAGCTGATCGTCCGTTTTCCCGTGGCGAGATCCCAGACCTTGATCGAGGCATCGTCGCCGCTGGAGAGCAGCCGGGAGGAGTCCGGGCTGAAGGCCAGCGCCATGACATAGCCGGTGTGCCCCTCCAGCGTCCGCTCGAGACCACCCGTGGTCGCGTCGCGGACGTGCACGTACCTGTCGGCGCCGCCCGTGGCCAGACGCTTCCCATCGGGGCTGACCTCGATGTCGTAGATCGAGTCGGAGTGCGCGGCCTCGATGGTCGTGAGCGCATCCCCATCCGGACGCCACCAGTGGAGCCGAGAAAGGTCGGCCGGAATCGAATCGGCCACGACGAGCTCGGCCGAATCCCCGGTGAATGCCAGCGCCGTGATGCGACCCGCCAATCCATCGACCCGCTCCCCGACACGATCAAAACCTCGGGTATCCCAAAGGACGAACCGCCGGAACCCGCCCGAAGCGAGGTAGCGCCCGTCGGGCGACCAGGCCAGCGACTGCACGACATCCCGATGTCCCGTGAGGACCCGGACTGCCGGACCCACATCGACGGTGAGATCCCTCAGCTCGATCGCGCTCCCCGTGCCGCTCGCCAACCAGTGACCGTCCGGTGAGACCGCCGTCGCCAACACCGGCCGGGTGCGCGCGGGGAGTTCGTCGAGCTCCACGACCTCCGATTGTCGGGATTGGCGCAGGGCGGCCCAGAGCCCGTCATCCCACGGCGCTCCCGCATCGATCCAGCGCTCAAGCGATTGGATCTCCGCAGGCTCCAGCTGACCTTTTGGCGGCATGTGCGGGTCGGCATCGGGGAACAGTGATTGCACCAGATAGCTGGCGGCGGGATCGCCGGGGACGACGGCCGCTCCCGTGTCCCCGCCTTCCAGCAGGGCATCGCGCGAGGCGACGAGCAGACCACCCTTCCGCTTGTCGTCGCTGTGGCAGCGCAGGCACTTCGCCTGGAGGATGCCCAGCGCGGCGCCGAGGTCGGCGTCGGCGGCGGCGGCGGCGGGCGACGGGGTGCCGATGGCGAGTGCGAGCACAAAAGCGCTTGGCGCGATGGGGATTTGAAGGGCGATGCGGTGACTACTGGTCGATGCCGTCGCGCCTTTCAGGATCCCGTCCGCCGTCCTCGCGCGCCGCCATCCGCATCTCGAAACGACTGATCGTCTCGACGTTGGCGAGACGGTCTTCCATCTCCGCAAGACGCCCCTGCAGCGCCGCATTCTCTCGCTCCAGACGCTCGGTGCGAGCGGCCCGAGACCGCTGCGATCCGCGGAAAACCAAGAGGGCGACCGCGAGCAACAGCGCCCCCCCAAGGATCTCGACACCCACGGAGGGAACCCTGAAGAAAACGAAAACCCCGGTGAGCGCGATCGCCCCAACCACGGTGATGTCCCAGTGCCAGCCCCCCTGTTTCGCTTTTCCCATCACATAGACACTACGCCGTCCCACCAAAATGGGAACCCTGCTGTCCCATTTTTGGCTTGCGCCCCACTTCGCGATATTCGAACTCTGTTCCTTCCATGAATACCCCCCGATTTCTCGCCGCCGTCGCGTCCACCGCGATCCTCTTGCCCGCTTTCTCCAACGCCCAGTGGATCGAGCTAGCCACGTTCGACAGCGGCTCGAACCCGTTCGTTTCGGCGGGGGCCAATGTCGCCGTCGCCGCCGATCCCGAAGTGGCCGGCAGCCTCGCCCTCGCAGTCGGCGACACCGGACGTGCCCATTTGAACTTGGGGGGCAATGCCATCGCCGACGGGGGCGTCGGCACACTCTATTTCGAAGCATTTATTCCCGCGGCCACGAACGTGGATATCTCGGCGGGGATGACCGATCTCGATACCCCGTCCGCGTTCAACCAATACCTTGGCCAGGCCGGGTTCATCCTCCTCGGCGACGGCACCGACGAGCTTCGCGTCCGCGATGGGGACGGGGCCGGGGCGGGGCCGTTCACCGCCGTCCTCGGCGCGGGCGCCGAACCGGGGATCCTCGCGGGGCAGCGCTACCGGGTGTGGATGGTCTTCGATCTGGAAGCCAACGTCTACGACGTCTACCTCGTCTCGTTTCTGACCCCCACCCAGACCCGGCTGACGACCGCCGCACTGGGCGGGGCGGATAGCGTTTTCACGTTCCGGCGGACGCTCGACCCCGGTGCCGTCGACACGGTGTTCCTCATCGAGGGTGGCGGCGCCACCGGGGCGACCCTCTTCGACAATTTCTTCATCAACCCGGCGGCCGTCGATCTGACGTCCCCGGAAATCCCCGACCCGTCCGACGTCCCGCCGTTCGCCATCACGGCCATCTCGAGGAACGGGGGCGCCGGCACCGTCGATCTGACCTGGAACTCGCGGCCAGATTTCTTCTACACCATCGAAAGCTCGGTCGCCTTGGCCGGATTCACCCCGACCACCGTGGCCGATGTCCTCGCCACGGCGACAACGACCACGCGCACCGTGCCCGCCCCGGCCGGCAGCCGTTTCTTCCGCATCTCCGAGTCGGCGACACCCACACCGGAACCGACCGTCC
>CAZKYJ010000168.1:0-5339 GCA_964556355.1 uncultured Verrucomicrobiales bacterium
AACTGGGCTCGCGCCATTATCGAGAAGCCGCTCGGCACCGACCTCGAAACGGCCCAGCACCTCAACACCGTCATCAACGGCACCTTCGCCGAGGCCGACACCTATCGCATCGACCACTACCTCGGCAAGGAGACGGCCCAGAACATCATGGTGCTACGCTTCGCCAACGCCATCTTCGAGCCGCTCTGGAACAACCGTTACATCGACCACGTCCAGATCACCTGCGCCGAGAACATGGGGATGACCGGGGGTCGTGGCGGCTACTACGACAAGTCGGGAGCCATGCGCGACATGGTACAGAACCACCTTCTCCAGCTCCTCAGCCTCGTCGCCATGGAGCCGCCGGCCGACCTCACCGCCGACGGCGTCCGCGACGCCAAAGTCAACGTCTTCAAATCCATCCACAAGTGGTGCGGCCCCGAGGAGGTCGCGCAGAACGTCGTGCGCGCCCAGTACGTGGCCGGCTCCGTGGACGGCGAACAGGCGAAAGGCTACCGGGAGGAAGACCGCGTGAACCCGGAGTCCCAGACCGAGACCTACGTCGCGGTGCGGGTGCTCATCGACACCTGGCGCTGGGACGGCGTCCCGTTCTACATCCGCGTCGGCAAGCAGCTCCCGAAGAAAGCCACGGAGATCTCGCTCCACTTCAAGAACCCGCCGAACGTCCTCTTCAACAAGAACCCGATGCAGGCGCGCAAGAACGTCCTCGTCATCCGCATCCAGCCCGACGAGGGCATCTCGCTCCGCATGGTCTCGAAGATGCCCGGCGCCGCCGTGCGCATGGAGCCCGTGAAGATGGATTTCGCCTACCGGACGTCCTTCGGCAAGGCCTCGCCGGAAGCCTACGAGCGGCTCCTCCTCGACGCCATGGCCGGCGACGCCACCCTCTTCGCCCGCCGCGACGAGGTCGAGAACGCGTGGCGCTTCGTCGACGAGATCGAGCACGCCTGGCATACCACCGAAGAGACGCCGCCACCGATGGCCGAATATCCTGCCGGCTCGTGGGGGCCGAAAGCCGCCGACGAACTCCTCGAACGCGACGGCCGTGTCTGGCGTCGGCTCTGATCCTCTTCCGCAGTCCCAATCCCGAATTCCAGCATGAATTCCCTCGGCCAAGAAGTCCCCATCGCCAAGATCGACGCCTCCCTCCGCGCCATCTGGGAAGACAACGACGCGCCCACCCGCGCCTCGCTGACCAACTTCGCGATCTATTCGGAGCGCGAGGACTGCCTCGACGCGAACAGCGAGCTCATCGCGGAGATCACCCACGAGCACGCCTGTCGCGCGCTCCTCATCGCCTCGCGTCCGGGCAGCGATGAGAAAAGCGTGAAGGCGTGGATCACCGCCCACTGCCAGCTAGGCGACGGCGGGCGGAAATCGGTCTGCTCCGAGCAGATCGCCTTCCAATTGGAAGGCACCGACGGGAACATGCTGCGCAATATCGTCTTCGCGCATCTCGACTCCGACCTCCCCCTCATCTTCTGGTGGCAGGGTGGATTCACTGACGTTTTCAGCGACCGGCTCTACTCGCTCATCGACCGGCTCATCATCGACACCTCGCAGTGGGACGATCCGGCTTCCCAGTTCGAAACGCTCACGGCCGCGCGGAAAGACAGCTCCTCCCGTTTCATTCTCTACGACCTGACCTGGACGCGACTGATGGGTTTCCGACTCGCCCTTGGCGGACTTTTCGACGATGCGGCCGCCCTCGCTGCCCTGCCCTCCGTCAACCGCGTCTCCATCACCACCGGACAAGGTTCCTCTCTCGCCGGAGCCTTTCTCCTGGCGTGGATCGCCGAAAAGATGCGCTGGACGATCACCTCCCCGACTGCGGCCACCGACCGCGAAGGGCGCGCGATCACCCTCGAGCTCAAACAGGATGCGGCTGCCACCGGTGCGATCGCCGCCGTCAATTTCGAGACCGGCAACTCGTCGTTTGCCATCACCCGCGGTCCCGACTCCCCGTTCCTCCGCGCAACGATCGATACCGACGGGCGCACCGCCGAACAGATCTACCCCGCCCCCTCCGACGACACCGCCAGCCTTGTCATCCAACAAATGGCGCGCGGCGGCGTCAATCAGGCCTATTTCAGCCTAGTCCCGGACGCGCTCAAGCTGCTCGGAGGATAGCGTTCGCCTAGCGCTCGTCGAACCGTACCTCCAGCGAGTCGAAGCCGTTCGCCCGCTCGTAGGCGGCCTCCACCTCGACGTGCCGCTCGGCCGCGAGGACGGTGAGCGCCCCCACCCGCCGAGCGCATTGCGCGAGCACCGTCCGCATGATGAGCCGCGCGTGCGCCGCACCGAGGCAGAGGTGGGGGCCGAAGCCGAAAGAGAGGTGGGGATTCGGTTTCCGATCCAGCCGGATCTCGGCCGGGCGCTCGAACACGTCCTCGTCGAAATTCGCCGAAGACCAGCAGAGCGAAACCCGCCCGCCGGCGGCGACAGGCTCGCCGAGGAGATCGCCGTCGGTCGGGCAGACGCGCCCGATGTGCGTGAGCGGCATGAAGGCCCTGAACAACTCTTCGGATGCATGGACGATCCGTTTCGGATCCTCGCGCAGGTAGGTGAGGGCGTCGGGATTCTCCGCGAGATAGGCGACGGCGGAGGCGACGCTCTGGATGACGGTGTCCCGCCCACCCGCAAATGCCAGGTTGGCGAACCCCATCATCTGTTCTCGCGTCAGCGGGACTCCCCGGACGCTCGCCCGCGTGAGCGCGCTGAAAAAGTCATCGCCGGGCTCTCTCTCGGCGCGGTCAAACCGTTCGCAAAGGTAGGTCTCCAAGGCGCCGGTCTTCGGGTCGCCGTCGCGGAAGACATGGATGCCCCACGTGATCCAGGTGTCGGCCTCCTCTTCGGGAACGTCGAGCAGGTAGGTCAGGGCGCGCGATTGTAACGGCAGAGCGAGCTCCCGCACGACTTCGATCGACGGGCGCGCCAGCGCATGACCCAGGAGTTCGTCCACCAACGATTCGACCTGCGCCACCATCTCGGGAGACTTCGGTCGCCGAAAAAACGGATCCACGATCTTGCGGAAATCCCCGTGCTCGGGCGGGTCGGTCTCGATCGGCAACTGGCGCATGGAGCGGAGCTTCTCCTCCGACGGGATGGGCACGCGAAACGGCGCGTCGGAACTGAAGGTGTGCCAATCCTTGGCGCTCGCCCGCACATCTGCGTGCCGGAGGATCATGGGGATGTCCTCGCCTTGGAACGGGCACCGCAACACCCCCCGTTCGCGGCGCGCGGCGCGAAACGGATCTGACGGGGACACGATACTCGAATCGGAAGCTTCCACAGGATCGGCGGGAGTCTCCCCACCTAAGCCCTCGGTGTCAAGCCACCGTGGGCAACGGGGAGCGCCCCCCTACTGCCGCGCTTCCGCCTGCTTCCTGATCAGCGTTTTCGCCCTTTGCAGCCGGTTCGGCCAGCGGAATGTCGGCGCGGCGGCCGGGTCGTAGCCCTCGAGGTGCCCGCCCAGTCGCGTGACCGGCTTCGTGTAGCTAAGCTCGGTATCGCCGAAGACCTCACGGCAGATCTCCGCAAGTCCCGGATCGTAGGCGACCAGTTCGACCCGCGTGTTCACGTGGTTGTGGTCGTGATCGTCCTCGCGGTTGTCATCGAACCAAGACTGCACCCCCTCCGCGAAATACTCGTGGTGGTTCACGCTGGCGTACTTCCCCTTCCAGAGGCCCGCGGCCATCGCGCGGTCATAGGTTTCCCGGAGCCTCCCATCGAAACTGGGGTCGATGTTAGACATTCCCCGGAGGTGGATACAGTGGGCGAACTCGTGGATGAGGATGTTCTCTTCCGCGTAGGGATCCCCGGGGTAACCGAGCAAGTTTTCTTCGCCGCACGAACAGTAGGGATCGGTCTTGCTCCCTCCCGTCCCACGGGCGCGGGCATCCCAAAAATCTTTCGAACTCACCCCGATAAAGGGATCGTTGCCACCGGTCCCGAGGCGCTCGAACTCCGGGAGGTCCGTCGTGAACTCATCGTGCGCGATGATGCAAAGCCGCGCCCCGCTCCGGACGACCGCGTCCCGGACATCCGGGCGTTTGGCGAACATCTGATCGATCAAAAAGACCGCCTCTTTGAGAGCGAAGGGGCTCACGGTCTCCGACGCGACCACCGGGAATCCGCCCGCGGCGTCGAGGCGCTGCGAGTAGAACTCCGGGACACCATCGGTGGCTTGCGGATCGAAGCGGAAGCCCTGTACCAAAGCCTCACTCGTCACCTTTTGCTCCGTCCGGCTCTCACGTCCGACGACCACGAACCGGTGCCCCAGCGTGGTGCCGATCACGGTATCATCCCCCGGATCGACCCCGCCGTTCGAAACCCGTCCGCCGCCCGGCTCCAACCAGAAGACGTCCGCCGGTTCATCGCTACCGTTGATCACCTGCAGCTGCGGTCGCGGTTCCGCCAACGACTCGCCGTGCACCATCCCGAGCCCGACGAGCACTACGCCGCATCCGATGATTATCGCTATTTTCATGCGTCCACCCTAGCGGACATCGGGACGCTGGAAACGTGTTCTTTTCCCATCGACCCACACGGTGAGGCCGGGCTTCGCCACCGCGGCGAGCAGCGTCAGCCGCCCACCCGTCCGTACCATCGGCCCGCAGCCCGCGGCATTTCCTGTTTCCCGCACGGGATTCTCGATCCAGCCGGTCGGGGAGGCGATTTGGAAGGTGTTGCCCCACCCTCGAGTCACCTCGATGGAATGGGCGCCGTCCTGCGTCACCCACGCACCCTCCGCACGATTAAGGTTATTCGAAACAACGAGCTGGGTTTCCACCCAAAGGCATGGCCGGAAGGCCGATTCACAGAATCGCGCCGACGTCGACCGCGGCACGACCACGGCAAACCACGGCTCTCTGACCGCCCCTAGCGCAGGTGGGCACCAGGCGAAAAAGCAAGCCACGTAGATCCCCGAGACGATCGCCGCCACCGCGATTCCTGACGCCAGATGCTTCATACCCCTATCACTATTCTACGCCTCTAGAGCGCGCGGCGCCAGCGGGAGTTGGCTGGCGAGCCCCCTATCGCCCTTCGGGGCGGAGGCGGAAACGCCCCCCGGCTCCGGTTGACCGGGATCCGCTCCCGCGCCTAGGTTCGGGGCATCATGAAGAAACTCACCACCGCCATCGCCCTCTCCTTCCTCGCCCTCTGCGGATCGCTCCACGCCCAAGGGAGCACCCCCGAGGTCCCCAGCGATGTGGCGGCCGCTCCCGACGACGCCGAAAAGACCGCCAGCGGGCTCGCCTCGAAGGTTCTCAAAGAGGGGACGGGTGACACCAAACCCAAAGCAACCGACACCGTCAAAGTCCACTACTCCGGCTGGA
>CAZKYJ010000168.1:5349-7080 GCA_964556355.1 uncultured Verrucomicrobiales bacterium
ACCGACGGCAAGATGTTCGACAGCTCCGTGGAGCGAGGCTCGCCGGCCAGCTTCCCGCTCAACCGCGTGATCAAAGGCTGGACCGAGGGCGTCCAACTCATGGTCGTCGGTGAGAAGCGCCGCTTCTGGATCCCCGCCGAACTTGCCTACGGCAACAGCGGTGCCGGCGGGCGCCCGGCGGGGCTCCTTGTTTTCGACGTCGAGCTTCTCGGCATCGAGTAGGCGCGAAGGGATCCGGCCGATGAGAATTAGCTGGATAGCGCCCGCTCTCGCCGCCGCGGGCATCGCCGGCTCGTCGTGGGCGGCGACCCTCCCGCGCAATGTCGTCCTGATAATGGCCGACGACATCGGGATCGAGTGTTTCGGGTGCTACGGCGGCGAGAGCTACCAGACCCCCAACATCGACAAGCTGGCCGCCGGCGGGCTGCGTTTCACCCATGCCTACTCCCAGCCGCTGTGCACCCCTACCCGGCTGGAGATCATGACCGGGCGGGAGAACCACCGGAACTGGCGCTATTTCGGCATCCTGCCGCCCGAAGAAAAAACTTTCGGGCACCTCATGCAACGCTTCGGCTACCGGACCGGCATCGCCGGGAAGTGGCAGCTCCAATCCTACGATCCTCCCGACTTCCCCGGCGCGGGAACGCGGCGCGGAACCGGCATGCACCCCAGAGACGCCGGCTTCGACTCCTACTCGCTTTTCCACGCCCTCCACACCGAGGACAAAGGATCGCGCTACGCCAATCCCACCTACCTTGAAAACGGCGAAATCCACGGTCCGATCGAGGGTGCCTATGGTGAGGACATCTCCGTAGACTTCCTCCTGGCCTTCATGGCCGCCTACCAAACGGAACCCCTGTTTATCTATTACCCGATGGCGCTGCCGCACTGGCCGATGACGCCGACGCCGCACTCGGAAGCGTGGGAGGATCCGGCGCGGCGGCTGGAAGAGTCCGTCGAGCACTTTCCCGACATGGTCGCTTACATGGACACCACCGTCGGTCGCCTCGTCGACGGCATCACGGATATGGGGCTCCGCAACGACACGCTCATCCTTTTCTATTCCGACAACGGCACCGACCGCCGCATCGTCTCGCAGTTCGGCGGACGGGAGGTGCGCGGCGGCAAGAACACCACTGCCCAGACCGGAATTCGCGTCCCGCTCATCGCCAGCTGGCCGGGACGCATCGCCCCCGGCACCAACGCGGATCTCATCGAACCGTCCGACTTCTTCCCCTCGCTTGCCGATCTCGCCGGGCGCGAGGTGCCAGATGGCTGGCAAACCGACGGCGTCAGCTTCGCTCCCCAGCTCCTTGGAGAAGAGTCGTCTCCCCGCGATTGGGCGTTCTTCTGGTACGATCCCCGGCCCGGCTGGGACAAAGAGACCTTCACACGCTCGATCTTCGCGCTCGACCACCGCTACAAGCTCTTCTCGACGGGAGAGATGTTCGCCATCGAGCACGAGGGTCTCGGCGAAGTGCCCTTGGACACCCAGAATCTTACGAAGGAGGCCGAAGAAGCTCGATCGAAGCTCGCCGGCGTCATCGACCGAATGATGCGTCCGCCGCTCTCCCCCGCCGCGCTGACCGAAGTCGATGCCTCAGGCCGACCGCTGGACAACTAGTACGCGGCTCGGCGCGCACCTCAGATGTTCGCGAAGGCGGCTTGTGAGGTTATGCCCCGGGATAGCGCGACGCCAAGCGGCTCGAGCTTGGCCGTTTCATCGGAGAG
>CAZKYJ010000168.1:7090-8304 GCA_964556355.1 uncultured Verrucomicrobiales bacterium
CCTCAGGCCGACCGCTGGACAACTAGTTCGCGCCTCGGCGCGCGCCAGCCGTGACCTTCAGCCCCATCGCGGGACGGGCGGCATCGCACTATTGCCAAGTCGCATGAGGGGAACCGAAGCGCCGGCGATAAGGCTCCCCCCCTTCCGGAGGAAACCGTGTCCCACGCGAGAGACAGACTCGCCGCCGTGATCAGCCCCCCGCTCCGTCGCGACGATCGCCAGCCCCGTCGCGGAGAGGGGGCACGCCGGAGACTGATCGAATTCCCCACCCGCTGGCACGCCCACTACGTGACGGAGATGGGACGGCAGGCGGCACCGCCAGCCGGGTGTTCGCGAAGGCGGATTGCGAAGTTCTGCCCTGGGATAGCGCGACGCCGAGCGATTCGGGGTTGTCCGTTTCGTTGGAGAGGCTCCGGCAACACGCCATCCGTCGCCCGCCAAGGGCTGGCGGCACGAGATCGCGCCCATCGCCGTGCTTGCGATCCGAATCGTAACACATAATCATTGCCGACCCGACGACCGAACTCCTCCGCCCCGACCGCGGACAGCCGGAAAACGAGGTGTCCTCAGAATCTGCCACAAGCGTTTGTGATCACCGTGCTGGATCTAGCGGCGAGGAGGTCATGGATCTGTTCGTCCCGCCTACGCGCGCGACCGACTTCTGGGTCAGCTGCACTCTCTACTGCCGCACGGTCTGCCATCGGCGTCGCGAGCACGGAATTGGCGGGAGCGAGAAGCACGCCATCGAGAATGGTCGTAGGCATGTCTTGCGGATAGCGAAGCCGAATGGGGTGATCGACTCGCGGGCCTGCAGCGGGAAGCAGGCGGCCGTCCTCTCGGCGCCTCCTCACGTCCCCAAGAGGGGCTCGGAACGCACGGAACCGTCCACTTGGGACGACAAACCATGGCGGAAGGCGCTCAGCCGCGAGGGCTTCCCAATTCCTCCGGTCTGGGGACAGGAAAGATTCCCGTCACTCTTCCGCTGCCATCTGCGACGACGGCACCGCGGAGCGCATCACTTCTTCCCGAATTTCCGCTTCGCGAGGAAAAGGAAGAGGGCCACTGCACCGAAGGCAATCCCCGTGTGCAGCGTTTCGGGAACCTGCTGGGGGAAACTCGCTAGGAATAGCGAACTGGCCGATGCCGCCGGAACCGAGGCGAAGGCGGCGAGGCTTGCGATTGTGCACGTGATGGTGGTGTTGGTCTTTGCGTTC
>CAZKYJ010000169.1:0-6400 GCA_964556355.1 uncultured Verrucomicrobiales bacterium
TTGTGGTGAGCTACCCGCTCCAGAACGTGGTACCCAACGGAGCCGACGTCATCGAGACCTCGACCGACCTCGCCTCGTTCGCCACCGATCCCGGCACCGCCCGGACGTTCGCCGCTTCCAGCGGCCAGGTCACCGTCCGTATCAGCCTCGGCGACGCGGGCGAGAACTTTGCGCGCCTCCGCGCCGCCATCCCCGAACCGGCACCCCGGTAGGCGCATCACGATTCCTTGTTGGTAGTCGGGGTGGGCTACGCCGCGGGGCGTAGCCCACCTTTTCCCGCACTCCCGGAGCGACCTTGAGCCCGGTCGCTCCCTCCCCTACCCTACCCCGCCATGCCGCATTTCCGTAGCCCCCTCCTCTTCGCCGCGATGCTCGCCGCGATACTCGCCGCTGCGTCGCCGCTCCCGGGGGCCGGTTCCGAACCCGCCGTCGATCCGGGGTTCGACTTCACCGAGATCGAATCGCCCGCCCACGCCTACTGGACACGCCCGCTCGGCGACCCGTTCACCCTCTTGCTCGAGCGCGTCAGATCCGGAGAGACCGCCCTTGATACCACGTCGGAGAAAGCGTTCCTCGCCGCCCTCCTCGACGCCCTCGACATCCCCCAGTCCTCCCAGCTCATCGTGTTCTCCGCCACCAGCCTCCAGATCACCAAGATCACTCCGAACAACCCGCGGGCCATCTATTTCAACGAGGACGTCTCCGTCGGCTACATCCCCGGCGGGCGCATCGAGGTGCTGTCGCTCGACCCGGCCGCTGGCGGGATCTTTTACATTTTCGATATCCCCACCGCCCCGGGGCCGATCACCGCCGAGCGTACGAACCGGTGCATGAACTGCCACGTCGCCACCGACACGCGCGACGTCCCCGGCTACACCATCAAATCCGTCATGCGGGGACCGAACGGCGGGAGCCTCGATGGCTTCCGGCCCGCCGACAGCGGCCACCACATCCCGCTCGCCGACCGCTTTGGCGGCTGGCACCTCACCGGGGCGGGAAGGCTCAAGAACGACCATGCCAACCGCGTCGGCCGCTTCCTCCGCGGTGACATCGAGACCACCGAGATCCCCTTCGGCACCCGGTTTGACCTCGACCGCTACCTCGTCCCCACCAGCGACCTCCTCCCCCACCTCATCCACGAGCACCAGGCCGGGTTCACCAACCGCTGTCTCGAAACCATCTACCTCGAACGCGCCCTCGCCGCCTCGCCCACCCCGGATCGCGAGCGCCTCCTGGAGCAGCAGGCCGCCCTCCTCGCCCGCTACCTCCTCTTCGCCGGCGAGGCCGCCCTCCCCGACGGCGGCGTCGGGGGAACCCCGGACTACCTCGAGGCATTCACCGCCAAGAAACGCCCCGACTCCGCCGGTCGCTCCCTCCGCGACTTCGACCTGCGCAGCCGACTCTTTCGCTATCGCTGCAGCTATATGATTTACGAGAACGTCTTCCAGCAGGGGCTGAGCGCCGCCATGAAGTCCCGCGTCTACCGCCACCTCGGCGACGCACTGGGCAACGACGCCCCCAGCGACTTCTCCTATCTCCCTCCCGCCGAGAGGGAGGCGATCAAATCCATCCTCCGCGAAACGCTCCCCGACCGCTGATCGCGAACCTTTTCCGATGCCCGGTCAGCCCGGCGCAAGCACGGCCATAAGGGTCAGGCCGATGGCGATGGCGATCCCGAGGTAGGCCGCGCACGGGAGCCAGAGCCGCTGCAGCATTTCGCGCTCCCGGTTGGCCAGTCCCACCGTCGCCTGCACCGCGGCGAGGTTCTGGAGCGAGATCATGTTGCCGGCCCCAGCTCCGACCAGCTGCAAACCCAACACGAGGCCTGGATCGACCCCGGTCAACGCGCTGGCCTGGAACAGCAGCGGTGCCATCAGCAGGTTGGACACCGTCGCGCTCCCGGCGATGAACGAGCCCGCCGCCCCGGCGACTGGAGCGAGCACGACGAGCAGGACGGCGCCGCCGGCTCTCCCGAAGAGCACGTCCAGCGCAGCGGCAGGCTCGCTGATCTGCACGACGAATTGCGCCAGCCCGGCCATGCAGAAAATCGCCAGCCAGACGACGGGCAACCTCCGGCCGGCCTCGCGGTAGATCCCCCAGAACGGCGCGGTGCTCCCCCGGCGATCAGCGATTTGAAACAACACCGTGGTGGCGAGAAAAAGCAGCCCGGGCTGGAACGCATTCAAGCTCTCCGCATGCCCCGCAATCTCCAACCGGAACCGCACCGATCCGAGTAGTAGCTTTCCAGCGAGGAGCGCGAGGCAGAGCAGCAGGTACGGGTAGAAAGCAGCCACCAATCCCGTGAGCCGAGCCACGCCGCCCCGCTTTTTCTCCCCGCCGCCGGGCAATCCCAGCAGCGTCACGGAAAAGACTAGCAGGCCGATCAACGCCCCGGCGAGGGAGGGGAACTCCGGTCCGATCCGCACCAGCAAAAACGCCGGAACCGTGAAACAAGCACCCGCCCACAGCGCGAGGAAGACGCCCCGGCGCCGTGAAAGCCGCGGGCCGCCCGTCTCGTCCGAACGCGCTACGATCAGGTAGATCGCCAGTGGCGCGGCCAGTCCGGCCACCAGATTGATCCCCGCACCGAACCCGCCGGCCGAACCTGCCGCCAACCCGTCAAACCCCACCCTGACCGGAGTCCCCACCGCCCCGAACGGAACGGCCGCGCTATCGCCGATCAGTGGTAGGATCGCCGCGGTCAACGGAGAGAACCCGATCGAATGGAGCAGCGGAGCCACCAGCGCGGCCGGGGCGCCAAAGCCCGCCGCCCCCTCCAGAAACCCGCAGAACAGCCACGCCAAAAGCAGCGCCTCAAGCGCCCGGTTCCCCGAGGTGAAACCGCCCAGGGCCTCCCCGATCCGACCCGTGGTTCCCCGGCGGTGCATCGCTTCGAGAAACGAGATCGCCCCCAGCAGGATCAGGCCCACCTCGGTCGAGACGATCAGCGCCTTCACCAGCGGAGGCACCAGCTGGCCGGCGGTCACGCCCGGCACGAGCAACCAGCAGGTCGCCGCGGAAGAAATGGAGACCAGCCCGCTCTGCCAAAGGGGCCGCCGGAAAAGAAACGTCAGCGCCAGAAGCAGTAGAAAGTGGATCGACGTCGCAAGCAGTGCCATTCTCTCGCCCGAAACGGAGTGGTTAGACGATCCCGGGACAGCCGTCAATCGGCACTCGGGCAATTAATTCGCCGCAAGACCCCGCTCGATGCCGCTGGCTAGCAATGCTCCCGGCAGGGCGTTTGCGACAGCCGGAAGAGACCCCTTGCCAGACTCCGTATCACTGGGATGATCATCCGACGCCTCGCCCTTCTCCTCCTGGCACTCGCCGCCTCCACCGTGACAACGCAGGCCGACCGACCGCGGGTCATCGTCTCGACCGACGCTGGCGGCAGCGACGACGACGATCTGCAATCGCTCGTCCACTACCTCGTCTACGCCGACGCGTTCGATACCGAGGGGCTCGTCTCCTCCCCTCCGGGAGCCGGCCGCGCCGAGGATATCTTGGCCGTGATCGACGTCTACGCCCGGGACCTCCCCGCGCTCCGCTCGCACTCGGAACGCTACCCGGCACCCGAAGCTCTCGAACGCCTCGTCAAACAAGGAGCCACCGACCCCGCGCCCGAAGCCGGTTTCTCCGCGCCGACCGACGGCTCCGAATGGATCGCCCAAGCCGCCCGCGTGGATGACCCCCGACCGCTCTGGGTTCTCGTGTGGGGATCGGTCACGGACGTCGCCCAGGCGGTGCACGACCACCCCGAGATCAAAGACCGGCTCCGGGTCTACTTCATCGCATCGTGGAACGAGCGCCAAGACCCCCACTCGGCCCGCTACCTCCACGACCACCATCCCGACCTTTGGATGATCCACAACGATTCGACCTTCCGTGGATGGTACGTGGGCGGCGAGCAGGGCGGTGACCTGGGCAACGCCAGCTTTGTCACCGAGCACGTCGATGGCCACGGGGCCCTCGGCCGCTACTTTGCGACGCTGCACGCCGCCGGGACGAAAGCCGCCAGTATCAAAATGGGAGATACACCGTCGGTCGCCTACCTGCTCAACGGGGATCAGGACGATCCGACCGCCGCCAGTTGGGGCGGACGGTTCGTGCCGAAGCCCGGTCGCCCCCACTGGTACGAAGACGATCCGGCGCCCGAGCAGGCGGCCGGCAAGTACCCGGGCGCCCAGACCGTCAATCGTTGGCGCACCGACTACCTCCGCGATTGGCAAAAGCGTATGGATCGCTGCATCCCTCCCGCCGGGTAACCCGAGGCCAACCTTGATACGGCCCGCAGCGCGTGGATCACGCCTCCCTCGACCAGAGAACCGGAGCCGAGTCGTCCGGCATCGCCTGCCGGATCGCGGCCTATCCCCCTAGCGGCGGCGCCGCACGGCCAGACCGGCCAGGCCGCCCAGAATCAACAGTGCTTGGGACGGCTCGGGAATCGTGCTGATAGCGAGGTTATCGATCCGGGTATTGGCGGCGTTGTGTCCCAGTTCGAAGCGGAGCTCTCCCCCGTTCCCGTCCCAGGTGAAGGTGTCATTGGCGACCTGCAAGCCATCCACCGTGGAGACTGCATTGACCATGGCGCCATCCGCGAACGAACTGAAGGTGTAGGTGATGTTCACCTGACGGGTCACCCCGCCGGCGGAAGCGGTAAAGCTAGCGCCCGCCCCGAGGTTCACCGTATTGTCGAAGCGCTCCGTCCCGCCGTTATTGCGGAAGAGGATTCCGTAGTCGTCGTCGGTCAGGTTCCCGTTGTCGTTGTTGATGGTTCCGACCTGGAACGAAACCCAGTCGTTCAGGGTGTTCTCCGGCGCGATCCAGTCGAAGCTGGCGACGAACCCGCCGGCCGCGAGGATCGACGCGCCGGTCGCGCCAGCCGCCCAGTTGAAGCGATCGGTAGCGCCGCCGGTCGGGTCGTTCAGGGCGTTCTCGAAGCGGACGCCGTGCGCGCCTCCCGCCCCGTTGGGAAGCAGCAGCTGGTTGTTGCTGATGCTCTGCTGGAAGCCGAACGACCGCAGGTAGGTCTCGTTCGCAACGGTTCCGGACAAGCGCCCGGCCGTGGGAGCCCCGTCGAAGTTCGCCGTGTCCCCCGTGTTAAAATTGTCGGAAAAAAGGAGGACGGCCGATGCGGGGGAGGCAACGAGGCCGGAGAGTAGGAACACGGAGAGGGGAGTCTTCATCAAAACACGGTTCCGATATCGGTAACAGAGGTGCAAGCGAAATGTTGGGAAACCAGAGAATTCCCTTGCCCCAGAATTTCGGAAGTGCATCGTACGCGCATCCCCGTTGAACCATGAAACTTCGAATCTCACCTCCCCTCGTCGCCGCCGCGATCCTGTCGGGCGCCGCCACCGCCCATGCCGTCGTCATCGCCACCATCGGCCAGATGCAATCGGGCAACGAGTTCTCGGGCATCCAGGGCCAAGACGGTTGGAGCTACGGCTACTGGGACGTGACCGCCGACGCGACTCCGGGCTACGACCACACGACGGACATGACGCTTTTCCCGGGCGGGGCCGGGATGGGGGCATGGAGCGACACGCAGCACTGGACCGGCTCGGCGTGGGACTTCAACCCGGTCGGGGCCGGCACCGGCAACCCTCCCTGGACGGTCATCACCAACGGCTCGATGCACCCGAACGATAGTGATCCGGGCCCCGCGCACGCCGCCGTTCTGCGCTACACCATCGAGTCTGCCACCGAGCCGAACCTGATCATCAGCGGCTTCTTCAACAATACGAGCCCCAGTGGGGACGGCACCACCGGCCGGATCTTCTTCAACGGCCTCGAGGTCTACTCCGCCGTCACCAACGGCACCACCGACAACCTCGGGGGCGGCGTCTTCATCAGCGGAATCTCCAATGGCGATATCATCGACTTCGTCGTCGATGTCGGGCCGAATCCTCTATCGCCCACCGCAGACGGGAGTGACGGCACGGGCTACGGATTCACTCTGGACACGACCACCATCCCCGAGCCGGCCGCCGCCTGCCTCGTTTCCTTAGGCATCGGCGCGTTGCTCCTGCGGCGCCGCAAAAGGTAGGCGCAATCCGCGTCAGCCGCCGCTCCCCGCCCCCCAGCGCGGCTCGGCGAGCGGGGCTTCCCCCGCGTCCAGCCGATCGCCCATCGAACGGAGCGGCTCCGGGTGCTCGGGGGCGACGTCTTCGGATTCCGCGATATCGACGGAGAGATCGAACAGCGCGGGAACGCCACCCGCTTCGCGGTCGTCCACCAGCTTCCATCGGCCCTCGCGCATCGCCCGCGCGCCGGAACTGCCGTGGTGGCGCCAAAAAAGCGCCCGGGGCGGCAGCGCCCGGACATGGCCCGTGAGCCGGGCGACCAGGCTGATGCCGTCGAGCGCCCACTCGTCGGCAACCTGACCGCCGGCCCATTC
>CAZKYJ010000169.1:6410-8303 GCA_964556355.1 uncultured Verrucomicrobiales bacterium
AGGGCACCCGGAGCCCCCCTTCGAAGAGCTGTCCCTTGCGCCCCCGGAGCGGGTGGTTGTCCGCGCCGGTCTGGGTTTGCCCGCCGTTGTCATTAGTGAAAATCACGACGGTGTTCTCGCTCAGCCCCTCCGTGTCAAGGCAGCGCAAGATCTTTCCTACATTGTCGTCGAGGGCGACGACGAGGCCACAGTGCGCCCGCCGCTTCGCCGGCGAAATATGGGCCGTGCGTTCCGCATCGGACGCCCGCGGCTGGTTCGGGCCGTGCGGCGCGGTGAACGAAACGAAGAGGAAGAACGGTTCGTCACCCCTCCCGGTGATGAACCGGCAGGCCGCGTCGCCGAAGCGGTCGGTGAGGTAGCCCCCCTCTTCGGTGGCCACCCCGTTCTCCTGGATGACGCGGTGCGGTGTGGGGCTCGGGTAGGGAAGGTAGCTCCGCGACCCTTGGAGCAGCCCGTAAAACCAGTCGAAGCCCCGCTCGTTGGGGTGGAAGGCCCCGGGATAGCCGAGGTGCCACTTCCCGACCAGACCCGTGCGGTAGCCCAATTCCCTGAGGCGTTCCGCCCCGAATGTCTCGGTGAGAGCCAGCCCGTTTTCCGTTCCCGGAGGCAGGTTGTTGTCGAACCCGAACCGCTGCTGGTAGCGCCCGGTCATCAGTCCCGCCCGGGAGGGCGAACAGACGCAACCGCTCATGTAAGCATTGCTCAGGCGCGCGCCTTCACGGGCGATGGTGTCGATATGCGGCGTCAGGCTACGCATCTCCGGACTCCCCTCCGGCTGGAACCCGAAATCGCCGTAGCCCGCATCGTCCGCGTAAAGGATGACAACGTTGGG
The DNA here is from genome assembly GCA_964556355.1 of uncultured Verrucomicrobiales bacterium. GTDB lineage: Bacteria > Verrucomicrobiota > Verrucomicrobiia > Verrucomicrobiales > DEV007 > CAZKYJ01. Next base: position 7,243 of record CAZKYJ010000169.1, read on the forward strand.
CCGCTCCGCGACCGAGGGTGATATCGCGCAGAGGAAGGAAGCGAGCAGGACGGGGAATCTCATCGATGGGGGGATCGGGTTCTCGGCGAACCGAGTAGTAGCCCCTCCGTCCGCGGCAAGCAATGCTTCGTTCGTAAAGTGGTTGGCGTTCCCCGTAACCCGCGCGATTCGTGAGGCATGAATCCCCTCGTTCGCTGCCTCGTCGCCGCCGCCTCCATCGCCACTTCGTGGGCGAATACCGGCCCGCCCAACCTCGTCTTCTTCTTCGCCGCCGACCAGACGACGAGCACGCTCGGCTGCTACGGCAACGCCGTGGTGCAGACGCCCAACATCGACGGTCTCGCCGCCCGCGGCACCCGCTTCGAGAACGCCTTCGTCAGCCAGCCGATCTGCTGGGTGAGCCGCACCACCATCCTCACCGGCCTCACCGGGCGCAGCTACGGCACCCCGGGCCAGCACGATCTCGCCCGGCCCGACGCTGTCGAAACGCTCTACACCGACCTCCTCCGCGAACACGGCTACCGCACCGGCCACATCGGCAAGTGGCACGCCAAGATGCCCAAAGGCTACCGGGATGCCGAGCACTTCGACGAGTTCGAGGCGATCGGCCGCAACCCGTTCTACAAGCGACAACCCGACGGCAGCCTCCGCCACGAGACCGAACTCATCGTCGACCGGGGGATCGAGTTCGTGAAAAACCAGCCCGAGGGGAAACCCTTCGCCCTCAACCTCTGGTTCAACGCCTGCCATGCCGAGGACGGAGACCGCCGCCCCGGGATCGGGCACTTCCCGTGGCCCCGCGCCGTCGATGGGATGTACGAAGATGTCGCCATGCCCCGCCCGGCGCTCTACGACCCCGCCATCTTTGACGCCCAACCCGACTTTCTCAAAACCACACTCAACCGCGAACGCTACTTCTGGCGCTGGAACACGGACGCCAAATACGACACGAACATCCGCGCCTACTACCGCATGGTCAGCGGCATCGACGGCGCCATCGGCCGGTTTTTGAAGGCGCTGGAGGAAGCGGGGCTCGCCGACAACACCATCATCGTCTACTC
>CAZKYJ010000170.1:0-8278 GCA_964556355.1 uncultured Verrucomicrobiales bacterium
CTCACGTCGTGGCGTCCTCCCTTACAGCTTGCCGACCTCTTTCGCCACCCGCCCCACCTCGGTGGCGAACCGCGCCGCCAACGGTTTCAGCTTTCCTTGAAAGAGCAGACCAAGGCGGAGGGGAGGAAAGCCCGGCAGCCGCATTTCACGGATGCCTTTTCCCTTCGCTACGCTCCCTGGCATCGCGACGGACAGGCCGATCCCAAATCCGCTCGCCACGTAGGAACGGATCAGTTCCAACGAGTTCACCTCCACCCGGGGTTCCCAGCGGATCCCCCGGCGATCGAGCTCTCTCTGGAAGATCTGTGCGGCCACCTCGTCCGGGGGAAGTCCCACCAGCGGAAACGAGATGGAGGCGCCCCCCTCGTCGAGGAGCTTCTCGAAAGTCCGCGCCTTGAGTTCCTCCGGCACCATCAGAACGAGCGGGAGCTTCAGCAACTCGGCCGCCTTCAGGCCGGGTGACACGTCCGGCCGGAGCGGCCCGACCGCCACGTCAATCTCTTGCTTCGAAAGCAATTGTTCGGCCTCCGCGGCGATCGCGTCACGCAGCGTGAGCCGCAGATTGGGGAACTCCTCGCGCAGGCGCCCGAAAATGCCCGGGAGATAGGCATTGAGCACCGCTGCCGAAGCCGCCACGCGCAGGTGCTGGGATTCGCCCCCCTGCAGCTCCTCCACGACATCGGTGAGGCGCCCGAAGAACGGTTCGGCAAATTCGTACAGCTCGCGCCCCGCCTTGGTCAGGGCAAACGGCCTCCGATTGAATAGCTTCACTCTGAGCGATTTCTCCAGCTGGAGGATCTGGCCGCTGACCGCCGGCTGCTGGATCCCGTAGGGCATCTTGCGTACCGCCGCCGTGATGCCCCCGTGTTTGGCCACGTAATAGAAGAGCTCGAGGTGGTGCACATTCATCGGTTTGATCAATTCATAGTCATAAAATATTGATTCGGCAAGATCTGCGGTCATCACGTAGACTGCCGCAACCATGAATTCCCGCGAGGCCGTCAACGAGATTGCAAGGGAGCAGGCAGCCCTCCGCGCCCGGATCGAGGCGCTCGAACTCTCCATCGCGCAGCTCCGGAAGACCGAGAAACAAGGTGCGGCCGTCGGCTCCGAGCCCCCCCCGCTACCGCAGCTCGAGCCGCCCACCGCGAAGCCTTCGTCGCCTACCTCCGCGCCGCCGTCGCCCACCGCTAAGCCGCCGTCGCCTACCTCCGCTCCATCATCGCCTACCTCCGCGCCGCCGTCGCCCGCCGGAGCGCCCGCGCCAGTTCCCCACGATCATCTCGAGATGCAACTCGGCACGGTCTGGCTCGTGCGGATCGGGGTGGTGATGGTCCTCACGGCCCTCGTCTTTGGAACCCGGCTCGCCTACAACCACTACATCGTCGATCTACCGGCCGGCGGAAAGGTCGCCCTCTGGTATCTCCTCTCGGCCGTGCTCGGCGGGGCGGGCCTCTGGCTCGAGCGCCTTTCCGACAGCACGAAGAACTACGGGCGGGTGCTCGCCGGCGGCGGCCTAGCCGCCGTCTACTACACGACCTACGCCATCCATCACACCGAACGCCTCCGCATCGTCGAGAGCCCGCTGCTCGGCGGCATCCTCCTGCTAGCCTGTGCCCTCGGGATTCTCGGGATCGCCGCGTGGCGCCGCTCGAGCACGATCGCCATCGTCGCCGTCGCCATGGCCTACTACGTGGTGGTTATCAGCCCCCTGGGGTGGTTCGCCCTTTTTTCGAACCTCCTCCTCACCGCCGTCGGGATCGCCATTTTTCTCCGTTTTCGCTGGGCTTCTCTGGGCTGGGTTTGCTTGGGGGCGACCTATGGTGCGTTCGCTTTCTGGCAACTCATTTACGGGCAGGTCGACACGGCCTCGCAACCGGGATTCGCGGCAGAGATCTCATTCCTCACCGGCTACTGGCTCCTCTTCACCTCCGCGGTATTTCTCCCCCGGCGCGAGTCGCAGGCCGACACGGCACGCACCCGCCTCGCCCAGCTCAATAACGGGCTCTTCTTCGCGCTCGGCACGATGCTCGTTCTCCGGCACGACGATGCGCAGTTCTGGCTCTTCAGCGCGGCGTTTGGCCTCACCCTCATCGGCCTGAGCCGCCTCCCTCTCCAGCGGGGTGTCCGCCACCTTCACGACGCCTATCTCGCCGTGGGCATCACGCTCGCCGCCATCGGCGCGACGGCCAAGCTCGATGGTTACCAGCTCGTGCTCACTCTCGCAGCCGCCGGGGTCGGCCTCCAGCTCTCGGCCGCCCGCACCGGGGCGGACCGGCCGATCACCCGGATCATCTTGAATATCGCCAGCCTGACCATCTCGTCGTTCGGGGTTTTGATCTCGGTCTTCGAGTTCGCTGGGAACGGCTCCCCAATCCCCTGGCCGGTCGGTCTGCTTCACGGGGCGATCACCCTCGGGCAAGCCCACCTCGCCACCCGCTCGAAATCGCCCCGCGCCGCCACCATCGCGACCGGGCTGGCCGGCCTCGCCCTGGTCGCTTGGGGAGTCGGTGCGTTGAGCCATTTGGACTCGGTCTGGGTGCCGCCAGTCGGGATCGCCTCCGCCGCCCTCCTCGCGCTCGCCTCCCGGTGGAACCCCGCCCGCCTCCCCCGGCTGGGCGTGCTCGGCCTCGGCTACGCCGCCCTGGGTGCGGCTTGTTTTATCGCTGGCCCGCTCGATGCCCACGCAGAGCTTGCGGCTTCGATCGCGCTGACGTCCGGCCTCGGCCTCGTCGCCATCTGGCAGTTCGTCATGCCTCGCCCGACCCCGGTTCCCGGTGACCGGCGACTGCTCACCGCGGTGGCGCTCGGTTGGGCGGCCATGCTCGCGACCTTCACCGACCGCCACCTCCACGATCCGCAGGCTTGGCAGTGGATGGGCGGCGGGCTCGCCCTCGCCCTGTTCGCGCTCGGAGCGGCAGTCGGCACCTGGCGCCTCGCCGCCATCGGCCACGCCTTCGCCTGGCTCGGGGCATTGTCCGCGTTCGGCGATGGATCGCCCGGGGCATCGCCGCTGAAGCTCGTGCCCATCGCGGCGTTGATCGCCTGCAGCCTTCTCACGCATTTCGCCCTCCGCCGCAGCGGCACGCTCTTTTTCCGGGGCGCCGACCGCGGGACCCGCGATGGCCTTCTCGGCCCTGCCGCCACGGTCGGGCTCGTCAACCAGATCGGTGCAGCCGCCCTTTTCGTGGTCTTCGTCTTCCGGCACTATTCCGAAACGGCGTCCCTCAGCATCGGGATCGCCGCGTTTGTCACCTTCGCCGTCGGGATTCTCGCGAATCTGCGCACCGCGCGCCGCATCGCCCTGGGGCTGCTCGGGATCACGCTCCTGCGTGTGGTGTTCGCCGACGTCTGGGATCTGCCTGCCGTGCCCCGCTTTATCACGTTCCTTGTCCTCGGCATCGTCCTCCTCGCCCTCGGCTTCGTCTACAATCGCTACCAGGAAAAGATCAGGCGATTCATCTGAACCACCGCACGCCCGCATGCGACCACCGCAATCTTCCGAACCCTTCCCCCTCCCTGACTGGCGCTCGCTCTGGGGGGTGCTCGTCATCCAGACCCAGAACGCGTTCAACGACAAGTTCTCGCAGTTTGTCCTCCTCGGCCTCGCGGTCGTGGTGCTCCCCACCGACGAGGCGGAGGGCTACCCCCACCTGCTGGCGCTGCTCCTTTCCGCCCCGTTCATCGTCTTCGCGCCGGTGGCCGGTTGGTGCTCGGACCGCTTCTCCAAGCGCAGCGTGCTCCTCGGCTGCCTCTACGCCCAGGTCGGGCTTCTTGCGTGGATCGCCCTCGCGCTCTTGGGGGGGTATTTCAAGACCGCCACCACGGGCTTCTTCCTCCTGGCCATCCAGAGCACGTTCTTCTCCCCCGCCAAGCTCGGGATCGCCAAAGAACTCGTCGGGAGCGCAAAACTGGCGGTCGCCTCGGGCTGGATGCAGATGCTCGCCATCGTCGGCATCATCACCGGTTCGGCGCTGGGCGGGATCGCTTTCAAACGCTACACGGAACAGTTCTCGGGGGATCCGTGGATGGGCGCGATTTTTCCGGTGGCGCTGCTTTGCGGCCTATCCATCATCGCCATCGTCATCGGCCACCGCCTCCACGCCACGGCCCGGGCCGCGCCCGATCCGTTCTCTGCCAAACTCTTTGCCGCCCATTTCCTCCATCTTCGAGACCTCTTTTCCCAGCGTGCCGTCAGGCTGACGGCGCTGGGGATTTCCTACTTCTGGTTCGCGGCCGCCTTCGTCCAGCTCCTGGTCATCCAGGTGGGATCGGAATCCTCGGCAAAGGTCGATGCCGCCGCCGCCAGCGGGCTGATGCAAGCGTGGGTCGGCATCGGCATCGCCCTCGGCAGCCTGGTCGTCGCCCTGCTCTCGTCCCAGCGCACCGAACTGGGGATCGTACCCGTCGGCGGTGCCGGGCTATCCGTCGCGGCCATCGCCTGCGCCTTTCTCCCTGCCGATTCTCCCGCCTACCCGTGGGCGCTCGGAGGGATCGGGTTCTTCGGCGCCTGCTACCTCGTCCCGCTCAATGCGCTGCTCCAAGACCTCGCCGATCCGGCCCGGCGCGGGCGCACGCTTTCGGCAGCCGGCCTGATGGACGCCAGCGCCGCCCTGGCCGGCGCCGGGCTCCAGCTCGTGCTCCTCAAAGCCGGGCTGACCCCCAAGGTGCAGTTTGTCATCATCGGTGCCCTGACCCTTGCCGCCACGGCCTACGTCGTCCGCCTTCTACCGCGCAACCTCCTCCGCTTCCTTGTCCTCTCGGTCTTCCGGATCATCTACCGCATCCGGCCTATCGGCGCGGAGCGCGTCCCCGCCTCGGGCGGCGCCCTCATGGTCGCCAACCATTTATCCTACCTCGACGCCATCGTCATCTCCGCCGCCTGCCAGCGGGAGGTCCGTTTTGTCATCTTCGACCACTACATGTCGGTGCGGTGGCTCAGCCCGTTTCTCCGGCTCTTCAACGTCATCCCGATCTCCCAAACCCGCGCCAAGGATGCCGTCCGCACGGTGACCGACGCCCTCGCCGCCGGCGACCTCGTCTGCATCTTCCCCGAGGGACAGCTCACCCGCACCGGGTGTCTCAACGAGATCAAAAAAGGCTTCGAGCTCATGGTGCGAAAAGCCGATACCCCGGTGGTGCCGGCCTACATGGACGGCCTCTGGGGATCTATCTTCACCTTCGAGCGCGGACGTTTTTTCAAGAAGGCGCCATACCACCTGCCCTATCATGTCCAAGTGACTTTCGGGGAAGCCATCCCCGCCCGCGAAGCCACCGCCCCCCACGTCCGCGAGCGACTCACGGAGCTGGCGGCCGAGTCTCTCTCCCAGCGCAAGGAGCTCGAGGTGCCCCTCTCCACTTCCGTCGCCCGCTGGCTCCACCGGCGACCGTGGGAGACGGCCTTCGTCGAGACCGCGGGAAAGCAGCGTCGCAGCCTCAGCCGGGCGACAGTGTATGCCACGGCGACCGCGCTCGGCAAGCGATGGGCGGCGTCCCTCCCGGAGTCGACGACCCACGTTGGTATCTTGTTGCCCCCCAGCTCGGCGGCGGCGCTCATCCATCTCGGGGTTCTCTTTGCGGGGAGGGTCCCGGTTTCCCTGATCGGCAGCACCCAGCAGCCCATTTCGCTCGGTACCATCATCACGTCACCCAACATCGCCAACATCCCTGGAGCGCTCGACTTTTCCGCCGAACTCAAAGCGGTCGCTTCTCCGGAGCTCGTCCGCTCGAAGCTCGCGGCCTATCTCCGACCGGCACGCTTGGCCAAAGCACCGCCCGCCCCGGGCATCGCGGTGCAGAACAGCGACGGGAGCCTGTCGGAAATCTCCGGGCGCCAAGTGGTGGCGAACGCCCACCAAATCCGCGATACCAACCTGACCCGCCCGGGAGACCGCCTCGCCTGCACCGGGCCTGCGCCGGCAGTTCTCGCGCTCTTCTACCCGCTGCTCCGGGCGGTGCCCCGAGTTTTTCTCCCGCAAAACCCGCAACGCGCCTCGCCGGTCATCGGCGAGGAATCGGTGAACTGGATCATCGGTGACCTCCCATCGGGAGTCACGCCACGGGTGCACATGCATGCCTACGGCCGAGGCAACGGGCACCCCTACGCCGTGGATCAACGCTCGGGCGCCGTCCTCGCTCTCTCGCAGCCCGACCCGCCCGCCCCGACGGTCACCGCGCAGCACCAGGACGGGGCGCGATCCCAATCGGCTGGTCGGATCCTTCCAGGATACCAGGTCACCCCGCTGGAGGACGGACACCTGCTGATCGGGGGCGCCGCCCTCCCCGACGACGGGCTCACCCTCCCGGGCAAACAGGATCACGACGGCTTCTTCTACCCGCCAGCGCCGGCCTCCACCCGCGACAGCCCAGATGCGATCGACGATGAACTTTGCCCGGCCTCCGGCTGACCATGGCGATCGCCCCCACCTCCGGAACGGGGCGGTCGCAGCAAGTCTGGCGTCCCGGCTCGCCCCGTTCTGACAGGTCTCGCCTCCGGTGGCCAATCAGCCCACCGCCTCTTCCAAGATCTTGTAGATCCGGGCGACCATGTCTTTCGGGTCTTCCATCAAACCGGCCGCGATGAGGGCGTTGTCGCGCACCTGGCCGGCCACCATCTTGGCGACGTCGGGGCGCGCCTCGCGAGCGGACGCCAGGCGTTTGATCAACTCGTGGCGCGGGTTGATCTCGAGCTCGACCTTCACGTCGCCCGCATCGCCGTCCGGGTTCATGGCGCGCATCATCTGGCGCATCTGTGGGCTCATGGCATCGGCGCCCGTCAGGGCGGCAGCCGGTGAATCGACGAGACGCTTCCCGGCGCGAACCTCGGTCACGGAATCGCCCAGCTCTTCCTTCATCCACTCGCAAAGCCCTTTGAGCGCATCGTCGTCGAGCGCTTCACCGGCCGTCGGCTCATCGAGATCGTCGAGTTTCACGTCCGAGCGATCGGCGGCCACGAGCTTCTTGCCATCGTATTCGGGGAGCGAGCCAACCACGTACTCGTCGATCGGTTCGTCGAGAAATACGACCTCTAGGCCGCGCGCTTTGAAGGCTTCCAGATACGGACCGTTCTCGATGGCCGCGCGGTTGGCGGCCACCTGATAGTAGATTTCCTCCTGGCCGTCCTTCATGCGCCCGACGTATTCGTCGAAGCTGGTGACCACGCCTTTCTCGGTCATCGAAGATTCGAAGCGGAGCAGCTTGGCGATCCCTTCGCGATGCTCGAAATCGGTGGCCGCACCCTCTTTGAGGAACCGGCTGAACGCCTTGTAGAAATCCTTGTAGGCTTCGGGATCGGATTTGGCCTCCTGGTCGAGGAACTTGAGGAAGCGCTTGGTGATCACCCGGTTCAACTTCTGTACCAGCGCGCTGTCCTGCATGCTCTCGCGCGAGATGTTGAGCGGGAGGTCGGCGCTGTCGATGACTCCCTTGAGGAAGCGGAGCCACTCGGGGAGGAGGCCTTTCGGCTTCTCGTCGATGAGCACTTTCCGGCAGTAGAGGGAAACGCTCGCCTCGGTCTGTCCCATCCCGAAGCGCTCGGGGTTTTCCTTCGGGACGAAAAGGAGCGCGTTGATCGAGATCGGCGCGTCGGCGCTGAAGTGGAGGCTCATGCGAGGCTCGTCGAAAGCGTGCGCGGTGAACTTGTAGAACTCGGTGTACTCCTCGTCGCCGACGTCCTTTTTGTTCTTCAACCAGAGCGCCTCGATCTTGTTGACCCGCTCACCGTTGAGCATGATCGGGAATGGGACAAAGCTGGAGTAGCTTTCGAGGACGCTCTTGATCCGCTCGGCCTTCGCGAAGTCCTTCTGATCATCGCGCAGCTTCACGACGACCTTGGTGCCGCGGCGTTGGCCGGGCGCCTCATCGATCGCGTAGCCGGTTTTGCCATCGCTCGTCCAAACCAGGTGTTCGCCGTCCTGTTGCCACGAGTGGGTGTAGACGGAAACCTCGTCCGCCACCATGAACGCGGAGTAGAAGCCCACGCCGAACTGACCGATGAGGTTGCTGCGCGCGGCGTCCGACTCCTCGAGCACCTGGCGGAACGCCTTCGATCCGGAGTGGGCGATGGTGCCCAGGTTCTCCACGAGTTCATCGCGCGTCATCCCGATACCGAAATCCGCGATGGTGACGGTGCCGGCGGTGTCGTCCGTCGTGATATTGATCTCTAGGGGGAGCTTTTCATCAAAGACGTCGCGCTCGGTCAGCTGGAGGTGCTGGAGTTTTTCCAGGGCATCCGAAGCGTTCGAGACCAGCTCGCGGACAAAGATGTCCTTGTCCGTGT
>CAZKYJ010000171.1:0-8276 GCA_964556355.1 uncultured Verrucomicrobiales bacterium
CCGAACACCAACGGCAGCCAGTTCTTCATCACCCACGGCCCGCAGCCCCACCTCGACCACCGGCACACCGTCTTCGGCGAGGTCACCGAAGCCCAGGACGTCGTCGATGCCATCGTGGGTGGCGACACCATCACCACGATCGAGGTGCTCGACGACTCGGTCCCTCTCTTCCAAGAGAAGGCCGACCGCATCGAGGAGTGGACGTCGAAAATGTCTTGATCGGCATTGTCCGCCCGTCCAGGACCCGATCTCCGAACTTCGATCTCCGACGCTAGATGTTGACGGTCGATAAGGTCTCGCTCCAATACGGCCGGCGCCCGCTCTTCCGCGAGCTCGGCTTCACCGTGCGGCCGAAGGACCGCGTCGCGTTCGTCGGCCCGAACGGCGCCGGCAAGAGCACGCTGATGAAGATCATCGCGGGGATCGAAACGCCGGACTCCGGCGGCATCGTCAAGGCGAAAGGGCTCGGCGTCGGCTACCTCCCGCAGGAGGGCATCCACATCTCGGGGAGCACGCTCTTCGGCGAGGTCGAGCAGGCCTTCGGCGGCGTCCTCGCCATCCAGGCCGAGCTGGACAAGACGTCCGAGATGCTCGACGTCCTCGACGCCCAGTCCGAGGAGTACGGCGAGGCGCTCGAACGCTTCGGTGCCCTCCAGCTCCGCCTCGAGCACCACGACGTGGCCAAGATGAAGCCGCGGATCGAGACCGTCCTCAGCGGCCTCGGCTTCAAGCGCAAGGACTTCACCCGCGACACCGGCGAGTTCTCCGGCGGCTGGCAGATGCGCATCGCGCTGGCGAAGCTGCTCCTCGCCGAGCCCGACGTCCTCCTCCTCGACGAGCCGACCAACCACCTCGACCTCGACAGCCAGCAGTGGGTCGAGGGCTTCCTCGTGAACTACGCCGGCGCCATCGTCCTCATCAGCCACGACCGCGCGTTCCTCGACTCGCTGGTCGACCGCACCCTCGCCTTCGAGAAGGGCCGGGTGGAAGAGTACGCCGGCAACTATTCGTTCTACGTCCGCGAGCGCGAGCAGCGCCGCGACCTCCTCGTCCGCGCCTACAAAAACCAGCAGCGCGAAATCGAGAAAACGGAAGCCCTCATCAACCGCTTCCGTGCCAAAGCGTCAAAAGCCGCGATGGCGCAAAGCCGGATCAAGGCGCTCGACAAGATGGAGCGCATCGAGATCGAGGCCGAGGAGGCCGAGATCAATTTCCGCTTCCCCCAGCCCCAGCCCAGCGGCCAGAGCGTGGTGAAGATGGAGGGCCTGACCAAGAAGTACGGGAAGCTCACCGTCTTCGAGGATTTCGACTTCGAGATCACCAAGGGCGACCGCATCGCCGTGGTCGGTGTCAACGGCGCCGGCAAATCGACCTTCACCCGCATCGCCTCCGGCCAGGAGGAACCGTCCGAGGGCACCCGCACGGTCGGCTACAAGGTGAGCATCGCCCACTTCTCCCAGAACCACGCCGACGAGCTCGACGGCAGCAAGACGGTGCTCCGCACCGTGGAGGAGGCCGCCTCCCGCCAGGCCGCCCCCCACGCCCGCACCCTGCTCGGCTCGTTCCTCTTCCGGGGCGACGACGTATTCAAAACCGTCGGCGTCCTCAGCGGTGGCGAGCGCAGCCGGGTCGCCCTGGCGCGCATGTTGGTGCAGCCCGCCAATTTCCTCCTCCTCGACGAGCCGACCAACCACCTCGACATGCAGAGCCAGGAGGTGCTCCAGCACGCGCTCAACGAGTACACCGGCACCTACCTCATCGTCTCCCACAACCGCAGCTTCCTCGATCCGGTCGTCACCAAGGTGCTCGAGTTCAGCCCCGAGCATCCGCCGAAACTCTACCTCGGTAATGTCTCGGACTACATCGAGAAAAAGCAGGCCGAAGCCGAGGCCGCCGCCCAGCGAACCGCCCCCGCCACCACGAAGTCCGCTGCCCCGACGAATGCACCCGCCACCGGCGCCGCCCGCAAGGAACAGAAGAAACTGGAGGCCCGCCTGCGCCAGGAACGCGCGAAAAAGCTCAAACCCCTCGAGCAAGAGCTGGCAAAGGTCGAGGCCACCATCGCCGCCCTGGAGAAGGAAAAGGCCGACATCGTCCACTCGATGAGCGTCCCCGAGTTCTTCGAGGACAAGGAGCGCGCCAAAGGCATCGCCACCCGCTTCAAAGAGGTCGATAGCGAAATGGAGAAGGCCTACTCCCAGTGGACGAAGATCGACGAGGACCTCGACCGCGCGCGGGCGGAGCTGGAACCGTCCGCATCATCGTAGCGGGGCCGTCCGACCCGCCCGCGGTGCTTGCTCGGCATCCGATCCCGTGGAAGTGCTCCCCCTTCCCCCATGAACCGCATCGACCGACTCACCGGCATCATCCTCATGCTGCAGGGGCGGCGCGTGGTCACGGCGGAGCAGGTGGCCGAGCGCTTCGGGATCAGCGTGCGCACCGTCTACCGCGATCTCGCCGCACTCGGTGAGGTCGGCGTCCCCATCACCGCCGAGGCCGGGGTTGGCTACACCCTCATGCGGGGCTACCACCTGCCGCCCGTCATGTTCAGCGAGGCCGAGGCGGCCGCCCTCTTCATGGCCGGCGAACTCGGCGAGCGTTTCGGCGACGCGTCGCTCCAACAGGCGGTGCGCGGCGCCATGCTCAAGATCCGCGCCGCCCTCCCGTCGGAGCGGCGGGACTACCTCGGCCGGCTGGGCGGCAGCCTGAGCGTCCAGCGCTCCGGACCGTTGCCGGGCGCCGCCGGCGAGCCGGCCGAACTCGCCCTCATGGGCTTGCAGGAAGCCGTCGTCCGCCGCCGCTGCCTCCGGTTCCGCTACAATACCGGCGGGCTGGGCGAACGGACCGATCGCGTGGTCGAGCCGCTCGGCCTCGTTTTCTACGCCGACCGCTGGCACCTCATCGCCTGGTGCCGGCTCCGCCGGGCCACCCGCGATTTCCGGCTCGACCGCATCGGAGATCTCCAGGCGCTCGACGAAACGTTCCATGGGCACGACGACTTCTCGCTCATCGACTACCTCCGCCACGAGGTGCCCGAGGACCAGCTCATCCCCGTCGCCGTCGAGGTCGAGAGCCGGGTGCTCGACCGGCTGACCGCCGACCTCCCCGCCCAGATCGTGGAGACCCGGAACCTCCCCGACGGGCGCTTTCGGGTCGACGCGCTGGCCTACTCGCTCGACTGGCTGGTCGGCTGGCTCCTCGCGCTCGGGACCGCCGCCCGCGTCCTCGCCCCGCCCGCCCTCCAGCAAAAGCTCGCCGCCGCCGCCCGCGAGGTGGCCGACCTCTACCCCGCCGCACCGGAACCGGAAATCTCCCCCGCCACCGATCACTCCTGACATAGGGTTGTCAGTGCCGGCTGCTAGGCTTCGTCCGATCCCGCCGGACCCGCCGGCGGACACCAGTCGAAACTGCAACACCCATGAACGATAATGATCCCACCGTCGCCTTCTCGCTGACCGTCAAAAACGGAGGCGCCGCCCTCGATTTCTACCGCCGCGCCCTCGGTGCCGAGGAACTCTACCGCATGCCCACCCCGGACGGCGGCATCGCCCACGCCGAAATAAGGATCGGCAATACCAAGGTCTACCTTTCCGACGAGGCGCCCGAGTGGCACGCCCGCGCGATGCCCGAGGGCGGCCAGGCCTCCTGCCTCTTCAGCGTCAACGCCGACAGCTGCGACGCGGCCTTCCAGCGCGCCGTCGAGGCGGGCGGCACCCCGCTCAGCGAGCCCGCCGACCAGTTCTGGGGCTCCCGCTCGGCCATGATCGTCGATCCCTTCGGCTACCGCTGGTCGTTCTGCCAGGCCATCGAAGAGGTCTCGCCCGATGAGATGGAACGCCGCGCCCAGGCATTCTTCGCCGGATAGCACTCCCGTCGGTGACCCCGAAAATCGAAATCTGAAATCCGATGATCCGCACCTTTGAAGATGCCTACGCCTTCGTCCTCGAGAAGAAGCTCTGCAGGATTTTTGGCAGCCAAGGTTCGCCCCATCCCTCGCTCTGGGACCACACCGACCTCCCCGAGCGGCAACCCGGTGAGAAGGGATGGGGCGAGAAAGTGACGGCCATCTGGACGTGGAAAACCACGCTCCCCGCCACCTTCCCGGACGAGATTTTCTACGGCAAGCTCCCCGGTGGCGACGCCGCCCTCATCGAGCTCGGCTACCTCGCGGCGACCCACTACCCCGCCGCCCACCGCGAGGTCGATTCGCTCGGCCCGCTCCCCCGCAAGCTCTTCGCCGCCATCCGGCTCGAACCCTGGTTCACCGGAGACCTCCGCCGCGCCATGATGGCCGAGACCGGCTGCACGAAAAGCCGCTTCGATACCGCCCTCAAAACCCTCCAGTCCACCCTCAATATCGCCCGCTCGAACGCCCCCGAAGAATCCCGCGACCGCTGGCTCACCTTCCGCGAACTCTATCCGGAAATCGCGGACCGGTAGCGCCTCGCCCGCCGTTTGCCTAGCCGCCGACCGGCCGGCAGCGTGTGCCCCGATGCCCGCCACGACCGCCGCCCTCCTCCAGAGCCTTATCGACGGACCACTGCTGGTCGGCGACCTCCCGGAAGCACGGCGCTTTCCGCACCACCGGCTGGCGCTCCCGGCCACGGTCGCACCGCTGGACCTCCAGCAGAAGCTCGGCCACCTCTGCGAGGACGCCCTCGCCGTCCTGCTAGAGTCTTCTGCAGACTACGACCTCCTCGCCCGGGGCCACCAGGTCCAGGCGGGGGCGCACGCCACCCTCGGCGAACTCGATTTCCTCGTCCGCGATCGCGGCTCCGGCCAGCTCGTCCACCTCGAACTCGCCGCCAAGTTCTACCTCGCCGTCTGGTCGGATGACGGACTGGCGCTCCCCGGCCCGGACGCCCGCGACAACTACTTCCGGAAGCTCCGTCGCCTCCGCACCCACCAGCTCGTCCTCGGCGAAACCTACCGCGCCCACCTCCCCGCGGCCTTCCGTGACGGGTCGTTCGTCTCCCAGCAACTCGTCTACGGTTGCCTTTTCGATCCCATCGGGGCGCCCGAATCCGCCTCGGCAGAGTTCATCAGCCCGCACTGCCGCCGCGGTCGCTGGTTCCACGCGGACACGTGGTTCCACCACTTCGCGCCCGACACCCGCTTCCACATCATCCCCAAACCCCTCTGGCTCGTGCCACCGGACGCGCTCGGCGGCTTCGCTCTGGAGCCCTGGGATCCCCGGACACCCGCCGACCGCTGCCTCATGCTGCGCGTCGGGGGCGACTCGCTCCCCTACTTTGTCGCGCCACCCGGCTATCCGCACCACGTGGCGAGCGTTCGGGAGTAGCTCGGTGCGGAAGCGGCATTCACGCGATCAAGAGCAGCCGCGGCGGGCAGCCCGGCAGGCTCGGCGGCGCCCGGTGGATGCACGGTGGCACCGGGCACCCGGGGTAGTCGACCGCGATGCGCCAGAGGTTCCCGAGCCCGAAAGAAAATGGCCGGGCACCGGGCATCGGTGCGAAGTGGAGGTCGTAGCAGCGGTCGGCCAGATACTCGCGGAAACCCGCGTCGTCCGCGCCCCCGTAGTCGCGCAGCAACACGGCACGGATGGCGGGATCGTCGACGTGCCGCCGGGCCTCGTCGTTGCGCAGTCCCTCGCTCGGCGGGCCGAGATAGGTGCAGAGCCAGGTATCCGCTTCGCCGGTGGCGCGGTCGGCATGGAACGAGTAGACATCGGTGCGCAGCAGGCCGGGATCCTCGTCGCGCTCGTAGCCCACGATGCCGTTGAGTTCGGGCAGCCGCCCGTGCGCCCGCAGCCGGCGGAGGTCCCCCAGCATGCGGGCCACCGCCTCCCCGCACGCCGGGCTCCACGGTTCCCGCGCGAGCGCCGCCTCGTCCAGCGGCGTGATCCCTCCGTCCAAGGCCAGCCGCTCCATGACCCCACCGAAATCCCCCGCCAGCGGGCGCTCCCAACACAGCGCGTTGGTCCCATTCTCGAAGGGCGTCGTCAGCAGTTCGTGAAAGCTCGCCACGCACCGCACCCGGGCTCCGTCGGAAGGCGGGACGGGTGGGATCATCGCACGAACTGGCGAATCGGCGTGTCCCGGTCCCATCATCGATCGTCGATCATCGAGTGCGCCCTGCCCCCTCAGAGATACTCGGTGTACTTCTTCGAGGACCCCCTCACTTTCTCCACCGGATATTTCGCCGCGTTCTTCGCCATCTTCCGCTCCATCGCCCCCAGCAGATCGATCCCCAAATTGTCGGCCAGCTCGACCAGATAGATCGCGATATCCGCCATCTCGTCCTCGATCTCCTCCCGCCGCTCCTCGACCCGCCCGTCGAGTTCCTCCGGACCCTTCCAGAGGAAATGCTCCATCAGCTCGCCCGCCTCGATCGATAGCGCCATCGCCATATCCTTCGGGTTGTGGAATTGCCCCCAGTCCCGCTCGTCCCGGAACGCCCGGATCTTCTCCCTCACCTCATCCAACCGTTCAGCCATCCGCGATCCTACCACACCTCCCCCGCCCGCTCCCCCCGAAAAATCGCCGTTTCATCCCCACGTTCCGTGGTTCAAGTTCCCCCCATCATCACTGCAACCCGAGAACGCCCCCTGCCATGAAAGCCCACCCCGCCCCCTTCGCTCCCCTCGTCCTGGCCGCCGCGGCCTCGTTTCTTATCGGACAAGAAACCCGATCCCCCGAGCAGGAAGAGAGCGTCCGCCCCGGGATCAACGCGAAGTTCCTCGACCCCGATCTCAAAGTCGAGGAATGGCTCCAACGCTTCGAGGTCGAGAGCCGCGAGACCTTCCACGAACGAGAAAAGGGCGTCGCCGCCTGCGGGATCGAGGAAGGCATGACCATCGCCGACATCGGCGCCGGAACCGGCCTCTACACCCGCGAGTTTGCCAATGCCACCGGCCCCGGCGGCTGGGTCTACGCCGTCGATATCTCCGGTCCGTTCCTCCAGCATATCGTCGCCCGCGCCGGGCAGGAGGACCAGAAAAACGTCACCGCCGTCCTCAGCCCCGAGGACGCCGTCCCCCTCCCGCCAGACTCCATCGACCTCGCTTTCATCTGCGATACCTACCACCACTTCGAGTACCCCATGGGGACGATGACCTCGCTCGTCCGGGCGCTTAAAAGTGGCGGCACCGTGGTCGTCATCGACTTCAAACGGATCGAAGGGGAATCGAGCGATTGGATCATGGGCCACGTCCGCGCCGGCCAGGAGGTCTTCCGCCAGGAGATCGAGGACGCCGGGCTCCAGTTCGTCGAAGAAGTCACCATCGACGGCTTCAAGGAAAACTACTTCCTGCGCTTCCGAAAACCCTAGCGGACCACACGCCCGGAAGGGAGAGCGCGCCGATCGCCGAGTAGGGCGGGCGGAAGTTCTAAGACGAATCTCACGCCCAGACCCCGTCAACGGGAGCCCTCGGTTCAGGCGATTCTGACCCTACCAAGATGAGCGCCCGCATCGATCTCTCCCCTTCTGGAATGCCTTCATTCAGCGCTCGAGATGGCCTTCCTCCTGGAGCGCCTCCATGACCTTCAGGGCGGCGAAGGCGTCGTTCGCGGCATAGAGCACCTGCGCGGGGCTGAGTGCGCGGGCCGCCCAGTTGCTCGTCGTGATGGATTTCGACTTCTTGAAGCACCGGTTGGCAACCGCCGCCATCGCCCCTCTCACACCGATCTGTCCCCGGTATCCCATCCGGTGGAAAACCTGGTCGAGATCGAGGACGTGGGTGAGAGCGATCCCCAAGCGCCGCCGGATTTGTCCATGGTCGTTGTTCAACCCGAATCCCACCTTGAGCACGCGCGGGGAGGCGATCAGCTCGGCGGCCACCTGCTCGCACGCGCCATGCTGGAGCAGGAAGAGGTAGGCACGGTCGGCGAGGGCGAACTGCACGACGTGCGGGCCACCGCTCTTCTGCCCGGTCCGGAAGGTCGGCCGCGCCTCGGTGTCGAAACCGGCCACCCCCGCCTCGAGGATCGCGTCGGCCGCCTCCCGGCATTCCGCAGGGGACTGCGGCAGGTGGATCCGCTCGGCGGTAAGCCCGGCGAAGGGAGGCAGCAGCGCGCTCTCCGCCTTGGTGGGCGCGAGCCTCTTCGGCGGCGGCGGGCCCGACGCCTTCTCCGCGCCACCGCGACGCCGACGCCCGCCACCTTTGGCAGCCGAGTTCGAGGACGATGAGGGAGACGAGGGTTTCAATGGGGATGCGGGGCGTTCGACGGCCGCGCGTCGCGCGCCACCGGAACCTGAACGACGTTCGCCACCTTGGCAACGTCGGGCAGGCAGGCGCAGCGCGGGCGCGGAGTGCG
>CAZKYJ010000172.1:0-8236 GCA_964556355.1 uncultured Verrucomicrobiales bacterium
ATTCAAAGGCCGGAACTTCCGTCTCACCGACGTCCACGGGCGGGTGATCGGGGGTGTGCTCGCCTGAGAAGAAGTCGAAGAAATCCCCCCAGCACCGGCGCCGGCGTCCTCCCGGCGCGCCAACCTGACGCGTTCGGCAGCTTCGATGAAAACCTGGTCGGTCGCCGTGGCGGGAGCGCCGGGGCGATCGCCTTTATTGGGTGGCGGGGTCTTCGGGCACCCAGATACCATGGAACGTCATCGGGACGTGGTGCCCCAAGTGCAGCCGGGCCACCGGGCCGTCTTGGAACGACGAGGTATCGAAAACCGCCACGTGGCTAAGGTCGGCTTCCTCGTCGTAGACGAGTGACATCGCGAACCCGTCCCCTTCGGCCGCCCGCCGGGACCGCGGAACCACCACGACCTCCGACGGGTACTCGCTCGCCAGGAATTCCCACGAGTCGACTCGGGCCTCCGGGACCGCGACCTTCGCCACGACGCGCTCCCCGGAGTCGTAGGAGACGAAGACCTTCGAGTGGACCCCGCCTTCGACGCGGGGGTCGACGCGAGGGTATTCGCAGGGGTTTTCCCAGAGCGCCTCTTCCCGCAGGCATTTCGACCGTGGCTCGATGAAGGCGCGGGTGAGTCGCCCGCGACCGGAGCGTTCGGCCTGATCCAGTTCTCCCAAGGATCCGAAATCGGGGTACTTAACGAAATCGACGATGATCTGATCGCGGTCTTCGAACGCACCGGCGAAGTGCCACTGCCAGAAGGACTCGACCTGGAACCTGACCTGATCCGACGGGCGGCTGATGGGGACGACAACGATTTCGGTTCCGGCGTCCCGGTCAAACTCGAAGAGTTTCTCAAGGTCGGCGGCCCCGAGCATCGCCCGCACCATCTGCAGCCTGACCGGCGCGATGAAGAAGACGAGATGATTCGCCGTCGCGATGAAATCATGCATCATCACGTAGTGGGAAAGTTCGATCTTCCCCAGCGATCGGGGTGCCCCCCGCCAGGGAAGTTCCATCAGTTGGACGTGGGGACGTCTCCCGGCTACGAGGCCGAAGTTGTAGTCCGCCCGCCTCTGGAAAACGCGGTGCGGGTGTGCGGAGAACCCGGCGGTTACGACGCCGCCCAGGTCGGACTCCCCGATGGTGTCCATGCTTCCAGGGTCGAGCTCGGTCGGTGCCCCGCGCTCCATCAGGGCGAACAGTCGGTTCTGCCACCGCCAAACACTCGTGTTCGCCGTGTTCTTGAACTCCCGTTTCCAATTGTTGCGCAGGCGCCGCGGCCAGCCCGCCGCGGATCCGAACAGGGGTTTTTGGGCTTCCCGCTCCAGGGCGAGGCCCCGGCTCTGGACCAACCGGTAGGCGCACGTGGCAGCGCCGTCCCCGAGTTTGACGGCGCAGACCGCACCGTCTCCTTCAAAGAGATGATTGTGACGCCGCCCGCCGTGTTCGAACAGGGCGGGACCGTTGCGGAATAGCGTCCCCCGGAGCGCCTCGGGAAGCACTCCTTCCACGCGAATGCTCTCGAACCCGTGGTCGCGGGTCGCACTACGGTGGTAACCGCTGACGGGCTGGGCAACCATGGGAATCTCGATGGCGGCGAGATTACGGCCGGTCGAACGCGGCATCAACCGGACCGCACGCCGATCGGAGCTGTCCCTTCGCCTTCCGCGGGTTCGGCGGGCTAGCCGCCCGTCCGCGCCAGTCGCTTCTGGAGCCTCGTGGCGAGCTTCCGCGTGCCGCTGCGAGGGCTCGCTTCCTGACCGGTGGCAAACTCCGCGAGGTGCGCACGTTCCGCCCGACCGGCAGAGTGGATGAAGGGCTCCAAGATCTTGAGCACCTTGCCGTCCAAGATCTGCGCGCAGCCAGGGGCGCGCGCAGAGTGGTCGATGGCGAGGAGCTGGGTCAAGATCTGCTCCCGGTGCTCTCCGCGGGCGAGAGCCGCCTGGCTGAGGCAGGTGATCGCATGGCCGGCGGTGACCATGGAATCGTCACGGAGAAGGCGTGACACCTGCGGCAACAGGCGTTCGATTTGCCGCCCCGTAGCGAGGTGCGCCAGATTCCCCATCGCGATCAGCGCATTCCAACGGAGGATGGTGTCGGAGCCGGTGACATGCTCGAGTAGCCGGTCCCAGTGCGGTTCGACGGCGTGCGGGCTCGCTCTGCTGAGGATCGCGATCAACTTCGCCGCGCGGTTCTTGGTCCGTTTGTGGTCGCCTTCGAGGAGGGCGACTAGAACCTCAGCGTAATTGGAGTCACAGGCTCCCGTGACCTCTTGGAGTTGGCCGGGATCGTTTTCGGCCTCGGCCAGGTATCGCCGAGCCTCGTCGAGTTGTTTGGGTTTCATGACCTACGCGATCAATGCCTGAATCTCCGTGACGTACTTCTGTGGCTTCCCTTTGAATATCATGCCGGGGCCTTTGAGATAGATTTCGCGACTCGGCAGCCCCAGGTCGTGGCCGCGTTGTCCGGCGTGCGCGATCAGCTTGGCGTAGGAACGCCCGAGTTCCTCGTAGGGGCCAGCGTGGCAGAGCGAGAGACAGGTGCCTCCCGGGAGTTCGTGGACCGAGAACCCGTTGCCCTTGGGGCTTCCCGTGACCGGGTAACACGGCTCGAAGTCGGCATCGTCCTCGCGATACTCGCTATCATAGTAGAGGCAGAGGGGCTTGCCCGCGATGTGGCGGCCGAGTTTGCGCCCCAGGGTGCCGAACGTGGGGCCGCAGTCACCGTAGCGACCCTTCAGGCGGATCCCGGCAACCCGAAACGGTTCCACTAGTTTCTCCACGACCTGGAAGCCGGATTCGGAGATGATCCGCCGGGATTCCTTCTCCGTCGCCACGATGCTGTCGATGACCGTGATCATGTCGTGCTGGCGTGTGATCTCGCGTGCTATTTCGGCCTTGCGGAGTTCGAGGTTGGCGAGGATGTCTTCGTCACTCTCCCCTTCGGCGAGGATGGTCGCGATTTCGTCGAGCGGGAAGTCGAGCCTTCGTAGCGCGACGATCACGCGAGCCCTCTCCAGCGAGCGCAGGTCGTAGTACCGGTAACCGGAGTCCGGATCGATGGCCGCTGGGACGAGGATGCCTTTTTCGTGGTAAAACCGGAGGGTTTTGGGCGGGATGCCGCAGGACTTCGAGAAATCGCCGATGCTGAATTTGGTGGCCATGGGAATCACCGTGCAGGTTCCAGCAACCGGAAGGTCAAGGACATTTTTCGAAAAGTGCGGGAACGGCGAGCTAGTCGGTCCGGGCGAGCGCCAGTGCCGCCCGCCCGGCGACCTCGGCGGGTGCGATGCGGCCGAGCGTGCCGCCCTGGGCGCGGATCGCGGTGACCCCCGCGTTCGCCGGCGCCCAGACGGCCGGATCGGTCGGCCCAAAAAGCAGGACGCAGGGGACGCCGCAGGCCGCGGTGAGGTGGGCGGTTCCGGTGTCGTGGCCGAGGAAGAGGTCGAAGCTCGCTGCGGTGGCGGCGAGGTCGGGCAGCGGGAGGGAGTCGAGGTGGGTGTGGGCGATCTCCGAGCGCGCCAGCAAAGATAGGAAATCTCCGATCGTTTCCGCCTCGGCCTCGCCGCTGAGGACGACGAAATGGACTGCCGGCACCTTCCTCCGCAGCGCCGCGCACGCCAGCGCCCAGTTTTCGTAGCCCCAGTTCTTCGTGGCGCTTCCGGAACCGGGGTGGACGGCGACGAGAGGTGCGCCGCCCGGCAGCTCGGCGGGTAGCCGCCCATCGATCGCCAGCCTCGCACCGGGATCGTCGAGGTAGAGGGCGAGTTCCTCTAGGGGGGCGGCCAGCTGACGGGCGGCGTGAACCCCGGATTGCGGATCGACGCGGTGCGAGCATTTGAGAAGGGTTCCGACCCCGGCGCGCTCGAGGTTGGCGGCAAAGAACTCGCCAGGATCGAAGAGATAGCTCACCACGACATCGAAGGACGCGAAGTAGGCGACCCAATCCGGGTCGAGCGCGGCATCCGGGACGAAAAACGGCGAGAGCGCCGCGTGCTCGATCGACCGGGTGGCGTCGGCGTAGCCGGCCGCTTCCGCGAGCGCGATGATCGGTTTGTAGCCGAGAACCTCCAGGCGGGGGCGCACGGGGAGTCCGTCGCGGAGCAGGGCGATGGCCGGCAGTGTCAGGACGAAATCGCCGATGGCACCGCCGCGGATGACGAGGATGGAAGGGGCGTCAGTGATCCGCGTAAGAACCTAGGGATTGGGCGATGACCAGAGCTGGCCGCCGATTCCTCCCGCGCTCCCCGGCGCGGATCGCGCGTCCGCTTTCCCGGGGGGGCGCCGAGGACGGGGCGGCGCCTTCCTAGCTGGCCGCGGCGAGCCGCTTGCGAAAGTCCTCGAGCGAAGCGTTGACGCCGCGGAGCACTTCAACTTCGCCCATGTATTCGTCAATCTGTCGGAAGAGCTCCCCGAAGTCGTTGCGCAAATCGTTTGCGGTGTCCTTGATGACCGCGTCGAGTTCCACCGCCTCCTTTACGGTGGTTGACGAGTCGGGCGACCCGCTCGGGGCAACTGTCATGTTTTCGATCTGTTCTTCGCGCGTCGCGACGAGGCCTTGCAAGCGGGCGAGATCCGACCGGGCAAGCTGGAGCTGGGCGTCGGTGGCGTTGCCGGGGTTCTCGAGTTTCGCTTCGAGAGCCGCGATCTGGCGGCTGAGGTCTTCGACGCTGGCCTCGAGGGCTTCGGAGATGTGGCGGCGCTCCTGATCACTACGGACGGTGGTGCGGCGGTTCTGGGACCAATCTTCGTTCTTTTCGTAGGTCGGACCGCCCCAGGCGCCCCAGTCACCCCCGTAGCCGTAGCCTCCCGATGTGGAGGATTCGATGTATTTTTCGTGGTCTTCCTTGACGGTGAACGATTCGGAGAGCTTGATGATCTGGTCGATACGCTTGTTGATCCGCTCGTCCATGACGGCGACGGCTTTGGCCTGCACCTCGGCCTTTTCCGGGGTGGAGGCGGTGCGCACCTGCTCTTTCCACTGGTCGCGGCGTCGGGCGTAGTACTCGATGGTGTTTTTCAGGCCGGCGATGACGTCCTGCTTCGTCCGGGTGACCTTGGTCCGCGACTCTTTGGAATCTTGAGTTCCCTCGAGTTGGGCGAGGATCGTGCCGATCGACTCTTCGATATGGGCGTCGAGTTCGAGGATCTGTTCCCGAAGCCGGTTGACGCGGGCGCTGCGGGAGGCGGATCGCTGCTCGAGAATCGCGACTCCCTCTTGGAGTTTCTCTTTGGAATAGGGTTCTTCCTCCGCGTGGCCTGATGGGGCGGTGGTGAGGGCGATGGTGGCCGCTCCAAGGAAAGAAGCAACCGTGGCAGAAATAGTCGGATGGTGGGTGGTTTTCACAAGCAGATCATAGGGGAGACCGCCAGGCAATTGCAAGCCGCTGCTGCGCCCCGTATGAGCATTCATTGGAGATAGCGCACGGCGAAGCCGGCCGCGAATGACAGGACGCCGAGCACGGCGAAGAGGATGAGGGTGCCGGATCGTTCGCGGCGCTGCTGGGCGGCGCGGAGGCGCTGGACCTGGGCGCTGGCGGCGGCCGACGTCCGGGGGGCGTGGACCGACGCGGGGCGCGCGACGACTGTGGAGGCGGCCGGCGAGGCGAAGGACACGTCGAGCCGGACGTCGCCGAGGAAGACGGTCGATCCGTCGACGAGGAGGAAGGCGGGCGACGGGTTGGTGCCGTCGGAGAGGCCGCGGGCCGAGTCGAGGTCGCGGATCTGCCAGCGCGTGCCGTCGGCGGCGGGCTCGATGATGGCGTGCTGCGGTGACAAGGACTCGCAGGGCAGGGGGATCGAAGCCTCGTCCTCGGAACTGCCGATGATGGCAGTTTCGTCGAAAGGGCCGGCGTGGTAGCTCCTACCGTCGGCCAGGGTGAAGGTGAGGTGCATCGGGACGGCTAGGTCTTGGTCTCTTTCAGCTCCGCTTTCGCGCGGGCGATTTTTTTCTCCAACTGGTCGGCCCGGCCGGAGTTGTCGGCTTCGCGGTAGTAGTCCCGGAGCTGGGCGTAGACGCCGATGGCGGTCTCTTTGCCGAAGTAGTCGCTCCCCTCGAGGAGCCGTTCGAAGTTCGAGTTTACCTCGGCGTTGAGGAGGCCGAGGGCGGCGTCCCGGCGTGCCGGGCTCTCCTTGCTGATGTCCCAGAAGGCGGCGGCGAGCTTGCGGAAGAACTGGAGATCCTCGCCGTAGCTCCGGAGTTCCTGCCGGTAGAGCGAGGTCACCGCGCCGAAGTCGCCCGCGCGGGCGAGGATGGCGGCCTCCTGGCGGATGAGGTCGAGAATGGTGTCGAGGCGGCTGGCGTCATAGGTCTCGACGCGCTTGCGGCGCCGGTGGAGGATCTCGAGCAAGGATCCGTCGTCGAGGATGCCATCGAGCGTTTCCGTGAGGACGTCGTCAGCGCGGTCGAGCATGTCGGGCTGGTCGCGCAGGGCGATCTCGAACTTCTTGACGATGCCGACGACGCGGTCGGCGGTGAGGGCGTTCGGCTCCGGGAGGCCGGCGTCGGAGTCGGCGGCGATGCGTTCCTTTTGGACTTCGATGAGGGCGAAGACGCGCTCCCAGGCCGGCAGGTATTCGCTCTCGGACTCGGCGATCTGGATGGCGGCCTCCGTCCCGCGCGGGAGGTCTCCGGAGTCGGCGAGGAAGTCGGCCACGAGCGAGCGGTCCTGCACCCTGGCGATCCGGGCGGCGCTGCGAAACGGGGCGGCGCTGCGGATGGTCAGGGCGGACTCGATGGCATCGCGCCGTATCTGCGGATCGCGGAAGGTGCCGGTGGCGTAGTTCTCGTAGCGCCCGTGGCTGCGCCAGGTGCCATCGTCGTCCTGGTAGCGGATCCAGGCGTGGGCGCCACGGTTGCCCGAGCCGGAAACGTTGAGGGCGGGAATGCCGACGGCGCGGCAGACGTTCGCCGCAAAGTGGGCCTGGTCGGCGCAAATCCCGCCGCTTTCGGCGATGGCCGCGAGGGTGTACTCCGGGTAGAGGTCGCCCCGGGTGATGTCGCCGGTGACGAGATCCATCCGGTATTTGATCTGGGAGTAGACCTTGCCGGATTTCGAGCGCGGGACGTCGCGCCGGTACTCGGCCTGTACCCAGTCCATCTGCTCGAGGTCGACGCCATCGACCACGTAGACGAGATCCGCGACCGGCATCGTCTTGATGTCGCGGTAGAGGCGGCCATCCTGATCCCTGCCGACATACCAAAGAAACCGCTTCGTGCCCTCGGTCTGGCTGTCGCCGTAGTCGTGGACGAGCCCGCAGGCGACGGCGAGGTGGGTGTAGGCGGCGAGGGTGTCGGCCATCTCTTGGTGGAGGGCGCCGAGGAAAGTGAGGAGCGCCCCGGAATCGTCGGACGGGCTCACGTGGTGGTAGATGGCATCGAGGAGGGCGGGCGTGCCGAGGAGCCAGGTGGCGAAGGCATGGTCTTCGGCGAAGATCGGGCGGACGACGGATTCGGGGATTTTTGAGAGAAAGCGCTCCTGGCTGAGAACCAGGCGGACAAGCGGGGTTTCGATGGCGGCGTCGACGTCGCGGAGATCGCTGGGGTTGAGCTTGGCGAAGCGCCCGGCGAGCGCGGCACGGAGGTGGTCGCGGTAGGCGGTCCACTCGTCGGATTCGAGGGTGGTGGCGAGTGCGCTGTCGAGTTCTGGCGAGGTTCCGGCGATGCGGGCATCTTGCGAATCGAAATCCAACGGGGGGAGGGGGGTGGGTGCGGCGGGCATCTCGGGATCCGCTTCCGCGACGGGCTCCGGCGTCTCTGGCACCATGACAAGCTCGGGCTCCCATTCGGGATTGGGCTCCGGCTCCGGTTCTTCCCTGACCGGTTCGGGTTCGGGCTCGGGAGCCTTCTCGGGCGCGACCTCGGCGACCATTTTTTCGGGGGCAACCGGTTTCGGATGGGAGGCGATCCACTGGTGGGCGGTGCCGAACCCGAGGGCGAAGCCGACAGCGACGACGAGGAGGGCGGCGAAGAACTTCATGGCGGGCGGAAACGTGGAGGCGAAGACGGCGGGACGCGGATCACGCGGAGTGATGCCCGGGATTCAAGAACGGCCGCCCCGCAGGATTCTTGGGCGTATTTTTCGGAATCTTCGTCCGGAGGCCGGCTCAGTAGAAGGCGAGCGCGCAGATGACGAGGAGCGCCCCGTAGCCGATTCCGGCGAAGCAGGCGGCTTTGTAGCGGCCGGGCTGGGCGAGGAGCCAGGCGATCTGGTCGCGGAGGAGGTAGGGCATGCCCACCCAAAA